>DAIRGH010000136.1:0-6433 GCA_036794585.1 Solirubrobacterales bacterium
GAGAGTCGCGGCGGCGGCGCAGGGCGCCGCGCAGGCCGCGCAGCGCGGCGGGATCAGGAGGCCGGTGAGGAGGCGGTAGGCGGAGGGGCTCGGCACGAAGCGAGGCTGCCGGGCCCCGGCGCGCGCGTGGCGCGGGGCGTGTGTCCGGGCAATAACGGGGATGCGCCGAATGGGTGTCCGCGGCTCCGCCGATTCGGCGAGAGGAGAGTTAGCCGCGATATAGGCGGCAAAGTCTCCTCTCGTCGGGGGAGCGGTCCGGGCCGCCCCCGTTACTGCCCTAAACCGGATCGGCCGGGACCGGTGACGCGGTCACGGTGCGGTTGCGCCCGGCGCGCTTGGCGCGGTAGAGGGCGGCGTCGGCGCGGCCGACGAGGGTGTCGGGCGCCTCTTCGCCGTCCCATTCGGCGATTCCGGCCGAGCAGGACTCGCCCTCGGGAGTCTCGGAGCGCAGCCGGTCGACGAGGGTGAGGGCGTCGTCGAGCGTGCAGTTGGGCAGGATGACGCTGAATTCCTCGCCGCCGTAGCGGGACAGGACGTCGTAGGGGCGCAGCGTCTCGCGCCATGCGGTGGCCGACTGCGCCAGCAGGCGATCGCCGGCCTGATGGCCATTGCGGTCGTTGTAGGCCTTGAAGTGGTCGAGGTCGAGCATCGCGACGCAGGTCGGCTGCTCCTCCCGCCCGGCCCGCGCGAGCTCGCGCGGCAGGCGGTGCTCCCAGTAGCGGCGGTTCGGGAGGCCGGTGAGGCTGTCGGTACGCGCCAGGTGCTCGAGCTGGCCGAGCATGTCGGCGCGCCCGATTGCGACCGCGGCTTCGGCGGCCAGCAGGTCGATCATCGCCGAGAGCCGCAAGGGCACCCCGGCTGTCTCCTCGCGCCACGCGACGGCCAGCACACCGATCGCCGCCCGGTCGCGGATCACCGGATGCCACAGCACCGCCCTGGTGCGGCTCCGACGCAGGAACTCCCGGTCGGTCTCGGCCGTGTCGTCGCCGAGGCGGACGAACGTCTCCTCGGCGCGGCTGAATGCAAGCGCGGCGCCCGACTCCTCGGCCAAGTCGAGCGCGAGCCGGTCGAGGCTCGTGCCCACCGAGGCGGTCGGCACCAGGCCGTCGCCGCCGCGACCTGGCTCGAACAGCGCCGCCACGGGTGCGCCCGCGACCTGTCGCGCCCCTTCGCAGACCGAAGTCCGTGCCGTGGCGGGGTCGACGCTTCGCGCCAGTGCCCGGGTCGCTTCGGTGACCGCGTCGATGTCGAGTGCGCGGCTGCCGAGCTCGCTCTCGGGCTGCTTGCGATCGCTCACGTCGAGCGCCACCGAGACGCCGCCGATCAGCTCCTTGTCGTCGTTGGTGAGCGGCACCACCCGGACCCAGTAGTCGCGGCCGGTCTGCAGCGAGCGGTACTCGAACGAGCGGCTCTCGCCGCGCAGCGCGGCGCGGTAGTGCGAGATCAGCGCGTCACGCTGGGCCTGCGGAACGTGGCCGAGCAGGAACCTGCCCTCGAGCTCCTCGGCCGAGCCGCCCATCGCCCGCAGCGCCGGCCCCGCGGCAAAGCGAATCTTCAGCTCGTGATCGAAAACCGTGACCGCGGTCTGGGGCAGGTGCTCGAAGAGCTGGCGGTGGCGCCGGCGCTCGGCGCGCAGCTGCAGCGCGATCGCGAGCAGGGACAGACAGGCCAGGGTCAGGCCCACCGTGAGCAGAAGTTCGAAAACCCCCATGCGTCCTTCCTACCCTACCCAGGGGGGTGAAAGCGTAGGCCGGCTTCAGCCGAGGGCGAGGCGCTCGACGGCTGCGAGATCGGCGTCGCAGACGAGCACCTCGGGGACGTTGGCGAGCGCCGTGTCCGGGTCCTTGAGGCCATGACCGGTGAGCACGCAGACGACCGTCTGCGGCGCCTCGGCGCCTTCCGCGGGCAAGCCGTGGGCGAGGATTCCCGCGACCGAGGCCGCGGAGGCCGGCTCGCAGAACACACCCTCGCCGGAGCCGAGCAGCCGGTAGGCGTCGAGGATCTGCTCGTCCGAGACGGCCTCGATCCGCCCGCGCGAGTCGGTGAACGCGGCCATCGCGTCCTCCCAGCGAGCCGGGTTTCCGATCCGGATCGCCGATGCCACAGTCTCGGGCTCGGCGACCGGCTCGCCGCGGACCAGCGGCGCCGCGCCCTCAGCCTGAAACCCGTAGAGCAGCGGCGCGCACTCGAGCTCGCCGAAGCCGAGCCACCAGGCGGTCACGTTGCCCGCATTGCCGACCGGGATCGCAAGCGCGTCGGGGGCGATGCCCAGCTCGTCGACGACCTCGAACGCGGCCGTCTTCTGGCCCTCGATCCGATAGGGGTTGACCGAGTTGACCAGCTCGACGGGGTGGCGGTCGGCGAGCGCGCGGACGATCTCGAGCGCCTGGTCGAAGTTGCCGCGCAGCGAGATCACCCGAGCGCCGTGGATCAGCGCCTGGGCGAGCTTTCCCTTCGCGATCTTGCCCTCGGGCACGATCACCACGCAGCGCAGTCCGGCGCGGGCGGCGTAGGCGGCGGCGCTGGCGGCGGTGTTGCCGGTCGAGGCGCAGATCACCGCCTCCGCCCCCGCGCCACTGGCGCGCGAGACGGCCACGGTCATGCCGCGATCCTTGAAGCTCCCGGTCGGGTTGGCGCCCTCGAGCTTCAGGAGCACCCGGGCGCCGACGCGCTCGGAGACCGCCGGCGCCTCGATCAGCGGCGTCGATCCTTCCCCGAGCGTGACCACGGGGTCCTCGGGCTCGAGCGGCAGTCGCTCGCGGTAGCGCTCGATCAGCGGCCGCGCCATGCGTTGGTCAGCCGAACGTTTCCTCGATCACGCGGATCGCCCGTGGGGAGCCACGCAGGAACTCGAGCGTCGCGATCTCGTCGAGCGCCGCCCGGAAGCGGCTTTCGGGGCACTCGTGGGTCACCATCACGAGCCGCGCGTCGTCGCCGAGCCCCCGCTGGACGACGCTCTCGACCGAGATCTCGTTGCGGCCGAGCACGTCGGCGATCCGCGCCAGCACACCCGGCCGGTCGGCGACCTCGAGGTGCAGGTAGAACGACGAGCTGACGTCGGCGACCACCGGCAGCTCGCGCCGAGTCCGGTGCACCGGCGCCTCGCCGGCAAGGATCGAGACGACGTCGCCGAGCACCGCCGTCGCCGTCTCGGGCCCGCCCGCGCCCGGTCCCGACATCGTGATCTCGGTGATCGTCGGCGCCTCGACCATGACCGCGTTGAACGGTCCCTCGACGGGAGCGAGGGGATGGCCGCGGTGCAGGAAGCAGGGAAAGACACGGACGCTGATCCCCTCGCCGAGGCGTTCGGCTACCCCGAGCAGCTTCAGCGACAGTCCGAACTCCTTCGCGTAGGCGAGGTCGTCGGGCTGGATCTCGGCGATCCCCTCATAGGTGACATCGTCGAGGGCGACGGCCGTGTGGAACGCGAGCCGGGCGAGGATCGCCATCTTCGCCGCGGCGTCGGCTCCCCCAACGTCCTCGGTCGGGTCGGCCTCGGCATAGCCGAGCTCCTGCGCGCGCGCCAGGGCCTCGGCATAGCCGGCGCCTGTCGCGGCCATCTCGCTGAGGATGAAGTTGGTGGTCCCGTTGACGATCCCGAACACCTTGGTGATCTCGGTCGCGGCCAGGCTCTCCTGGATCACCCGGATCACCGGCACCACCCCGGCGACAGCGGCCTCGAAGCGAAGCTGCACGCCCGCGTCGCGCGCGGCCTCGAACAGCTCCTCGCCGTGGCGGGCGACGAGCTGCTTGTTGGCGGTGACCACGTGGCGGCCGGCGCGCAGCGCGCGCTCGACGTAGTCGCGAGCGGGGTCGAGGCCGCCGATCAGCTCGACGACGATCTCCGAGCGCCCGAGGATCTCGTCGAAGTCGCCGCCGGAGCGGCGCAGCACACCGGCGATCTCGGGCCGCCGCCCCGCCGCCGCCTCGATCTCGTCGGCGCCGCTTAAGATCAGCTCGGCGAAGGCGCCGCCAACGGTCCCGGCTCCCAAGACACCTATCCGAGCTGGCTCAGACATCCCGCGACGTCAGATCCTCGTAGGTCTCGCGGCGGACGACGACCCGAGCGTCGCCACCGGCGCAGAAGATCACCGGCGGCCGCGGGACGCCGTTGTAGTTGTTGGCCATCGCGTAGCCGTAGGCGCCGGTCGCGGGCGTGACCAGGACGTCGTCCGGGCGGGGGGCGGGAAGGGTCGCGTCGCGGACGATCATGTCGCTGGACTCGCAGTGCATGCCGGCGACCGTCACCGTGGTTGTCGCCGGCTCGGCGGCGCGGTTTGCGAGCAGCGCTTCGTAGCGAGCCCCGTAGAGCATCGGGCGCAGGTTGTCGGACATCCCGCCGTCGACGGCGACATAGGTGCGCACGCCCGGGATCTCCTTCAGCGTGCCGACGGTGTAGGCGGTGATCCCGGCGTTGCCGACCAGCGAGCGGCCGGGCTCGACGCAGATCCGCGGCATCGAGCCGAAGGCGCGCTCGACGCCGCGCACCTTGACCTCGACGTAGTCGGAGATCGAGGGCGGCTCGTCGGCTTCGGTGTAGGCGATCCCGAGCCCGCCGCCGACGTTGAGCACCTGACACCAGCCTGGGTCGGCGAGCTCGGCGAGCGCCTCGATCGCGCGCGCGTAGGGCTCGAGCTCGAAGATCTGCGAGCCGATGTGCGCGTGCAGGCCGACCAGCTCGAGGCTGCGCGCCGCGAGCGCCGCCTCGATCCCGCGCGCCGCGAGCCCGTCAGCGAGGCCGAGGCCGAACTTAGAGTCGAGCTGGCCTGTCTGGACGTAGGAGTGCGTCTCGGCCTTGACGCCGGGGGTGACCCGGATCAGCACCCGCTGGCCGTGGCCGGCGGCCGTGCAGATCGCGTCGAGGCGCTCGATCTCGGCGAGCGAGTCGCAGATGACGTAGCCGATCCGGGCCTCGACCGCGGCGCCCAGCTCATCCTCGGACTTGTTGTTTCCGTGCAGGTGGATGCGGCCGGGATCGAAGCCGGCGCGCAGCGCCATGTGCAGCTCTCCCCCCGAGGCCACGTCCACCGACAGGCCCTCCTCGGCGCAGACCCGGTAGGCGGCGGTGAACGGCGCCGCCTTGCTCGCGTAGATCACCTCGAAGTCTTCGGAGCGAGAGGCGAACGCCTCCAGGTAGGCGCGGGCGCGGGCGCGGACGTCGTCCTCCGCGTAGATGTAGGCGGGCGTGCCGAACTCGCGCGCGACCTCGACCACGTCGCAGCCGCCGACCTCCAGGTGGCCGCGCTGGTTGACGCGGCTGCCGAGCGGATAGACCGCCGAGCCCTCCACGGGATTCGCGTGCATCGTCGTCTCCATGAGGCCGGTCATTATCACGGGCTATGCCGAGATCTCTCACACCGCCCGCGCCGCCCTCGGAGCGCGGCGTGCATGACGGCCGGCCGTATCTGCTCTGGCTGCCGGCGGACCCGCCCCCGTGGCCGGGGATGGTGATCGTCCACGGAACGGGATCGCAGAAGGAAAACCACGCCGATTTCGCCCGCGCCTGCGCTGCCACCGGCTGGGCGGCGCTTGCCTACGACCAGCGCGGACACGGCGACGCCGACGACGAGATGTCACCCCAGGCGATCGTCGACCTCGATCGCATGGCCCGGTTCCTAGCCGGCCGCGACGGAGTCGATCCTCAGCGGCTCTGCGTCCGCGGCTCGAGCATGGGCGGCTTCGTCGCGATCCACGGGGCCGCGACGTCCGAAGCGATCGCGGGCGTGATCGCGATCTGTCCGGCCGGCGAGGAGCACCTGCTGCGAGGACTGCGCGACCGCAGCCTCGAAATGCGCGCTGGCGAGCAGGCGCGCGCGAACCTGGAGGCCTGGCTCGAGGAGCACGACCTGCGCGAGGCGGTCGAGCTGCTCGGCTCGAAGCCGCTGCTGCTGATCCACGCGGGAGGCGACGAGCGGATCCCGAGCGAGTGGTCCGAGCAGCTTCACGCACGCGCCCAGCAACCCAGCAAGCTGATCCTCCTCCCGGGCGGTCACCACCGCTCGGCGCAACACGACGCCGAGCTGCAGGGCATCGCCCTGCGCTGGATGGCACGGCAGCTCGGCAGCTAGGGGTTGAGGAGGTCGACAGCGCCCTGGACTGCGCCGTTGACCGTGTCGCCGATCTGCTGGCCGGCGTTCGAACCGCCGACGCCGTTGAGCGCGTCGTCGACCTGGTTGGCCGCCCCGCCCGCAGTCTGATTCAGGGGCAGGTTGGTCGCGTTGGAGGCGTCGTTGACGGCGCCGCTCACGGGGCCACCGCCGGCCGGTGGAACCTCCGTGATGGGCGTCGGCGTGGGGCCGACGGGTGTCGAGGGGTCAGCGGGCGAGCCGCCGGGCGAGCCCGGGTTGGAGCCGCCGCCGCTGCCGGCGTCCGTCTGCGAGCCACCGGAGCCAGGCGCGGTCGCGGTCGACGCGGCGGCGGCCGCTGCCACCGC
>DAIRGH010000006.1:0-53124 GCA_036794585.1 Solirubrobacterales bacterium
CGCAACCGCCGCCCGCGAGGTCAGCGAGCCGGGGTCGTCGGGATCGGCGAGCCAGCCGGCGACGTCGGTGAGGAAGATCGCCTTGTGCGCGCCGAGCGCCGCCGCGACCTTGCCCGCCGCGGTGTCGGCGTTGACGTTGTAGGAGTGCCCGTCGCGATCGACGCCGGCGGAGGCGATCACGGGGATGTAGTCGACGGCGATGTGGTTGAGCACGTCGACGTCGACGCGCTCGATCTCGCCGACGAACCCGACCGTGTCGGCGTCGGCGTGCGGAGAGATCTGGAACAGCGCCCCGTCCTCGCCCGACAGGCCCACCGCGGGCTGACCGTGGCGGTTGAGCCGCATGACGATGTCGGAGTTGACCTTGCCGAGCAGGACCATCTTCGCGACCTCGACCGTCTCGGCGTCCGAGACGCGGACGCCCTCGACGAACCTCACCTCCATCCCGAGGCGCTCCATGTAGCGGGTGATGTCCGGGCCGCCCCCGTGCACGATCACGGGATTGAGGCCGACGTACTTGAGCAGCACGACGTCGGTGGCGAAGCCGTCGCGCAGCTCCTCGTTCTGCATCGCCGCGCCGCCGTACTTGATCACGATTGTGCGCCCGTGGAACTCCTTGATGTACGGGAGCGCCTCGAGCAGGGTCTCGACGTTTGCGGTCATGTCGTGTACTCCGAGTTCAGTCGCACGTAGTCACACGTGAGGTCGGAGAAGTAGACGTGGGCCGATGCGGAGCCGCGCCCCAGGTCGATCGCGATCTCGGCCTCCGCCGTCTCCGCCGCAAGCTCACCGGCCTCGATCCGGTCGGCGCCGATCTCGTCGAGCTCCTCGCCCGCCAGGGCCATCCCCGCCGCCTGAGCGATCCTGCCCCAGTTGGGATCGCGGCCCCCGAGCGCGGTCTTGACCAGCGGGGAGTTGGCGATCGCCCGTGCGACCCGCTCGGCCTCGTCCTCCGACGCCCCCTGCCGGACCTCGATCCGCCCCACCCGGCTCGCGCCCTCGCCGTCGGCGACGACCTCGAGCGCGAGCTGCAGCAGCACGGCGTCGAGCAGCCCCTCGGGCAGAGGCGCCCCCGCGGTGCCGGTCGACTGCATCAGCACGGTGTCGTTGGTGCTGAGCTGGCCGTCGACGGTGATCCGCTCGAACGAGCCGGCGACCGCGGGCCGCAGCTCGGCCATCGCCTGTGCGACCGCCGCATCGGTCTGCACGAAGCAGAGCATGGTTGCGAACCCGGGCTCGATCATGCCCGCGCCCTTCGCCTGGGCCGACAGCGTCACCCCGCCGGCGCGAACCGTGCACGCCTTCGGACCGCGGTCGGTTGTCATGATCGACTCGACGAATTCGCGCGCGCCGCGGGGGTCGAGCCGCTGCGCGGCCGCCGCGATCCCCTCGGTGACCTGGTCGAGCGGCAACGGCACGCCGATCACGCCCGTCTCGGCGACGGCGACCTCGCGCGGCGTGATCCCGAGCGCGGTGGCGGTCGCGTCGCACATCGCCAGCGCATCGCGATAGCCCTGCTCGCCGGTGGCCGCGTTGGCGTTGCCCGAGTTGACGACGGCGGCGCGGATCAGCGCCCCCGCGCATTCGTCGCGGCAGACGCGGACCGGCGCGGCGGGGGCGGCGTTCCTGGTCAGCAGCAGCGCCGAGCGCACCTTCTCGGCGTCGCAGGCGAGGATGCCGAGGTCGGTCTCCCCCCCGCCCTTGAGCCCGCAGTGGACGGCGCCGGCGCGAAAGCCGGGCGCGAGCTCGGCCGGATCGAGCTCCTCGACCCCCGTCGGCGGCTGTACCCAGCGGGAGCGGAAGAACGTCGCCTGCTGCTGGGTGCTCACGTCAGCCCCTCGGTCTCGTCGAGGCCCAGCATCAGGTTGAGGTTCTGAATCGCCTGCCCCGAGGCGCCCTTCCAGAGGTTGTCGATCGCGGCGAAGACCGCCGCCCTACGCTCCCCGACGACGGCGACGTGGATGAGGCAGAGGTTGGTGTCGCGCACGTCGCGAACCCCCGGCGGCCTGTCGGCGACCTCGACGAACGGGTCATCGGCGTAGCGCTCGGCGAACAGCGACGCGAGCGCCTCGGGGCTCAGCCCCTCGGTCAGGTCGACGTAGCAGCTCGCGAGCAACCCCTGGTCGAGCGGCGCCAGATGCGGCACGAACGTCACCGACACCTCCGAACCCAGCCGCTTGAGTTCCTGGGTGATCTCCGGGAGATGGCGATGCCCGTCGACGCCGTACGGCGACAGGTTCTCGGTCACGTTGACGAACGCGATCGAGTCGCCCCCGCCCCGCCCCGCCCCCGAGACGCCCGACTTGGCGTCGATCACCGCGCTCGCGATCAGCCCGCGCTCGGCCAGCGGCGCCAGCGCCAACAGCGCGGCGGTCGGATAGCAGCCCGGATTGGCGACCAGCTCGGCGCCGGCGATCCGGTCGCGCGCCAACTCGGTGAGCCCGTAGACGGCGTTCTCGAGCAGGTCGGGATCGCCGTGCGGCCCGTACCAGAGCTCGTAGGTGGCGGCGTCGACCAGGCGGAAATCGGCGGACAGGTCGACGACCTGAATGCCGAGCCCGCGCAGCCCGGCGACCACCGGGGTCGCGGCGGCGTGCGGATAGGCGACGATTGCGGCGTCGACTCCGTCGAGCCGGCCGAGGTCGAGCTCGGTGAGCTCGATCGGAAGCCGGTAGCGGGGATAAAGCTGGTCGAGTCGCTCGCCGACCTCGCTGCGAGCAGTCGCGGCGACCAGCTCCAGCCGCGGGTGACGCGCCACCAGGTCGGCCGCGAGCGCGCCGGCATAGCCGGACGCACCGGCGACGAGGACACCCTGCTCACTCACGGATCGATCCCTCGATCGCGGCCAGCTCGCCCTTGATCTGCTCGCGCAGCTCGGCGACCTCGGTGTCGGTGAGGGTGCGGTCCGGCGCCCTGAACTCCAGCCGCAGCGCGAGGCTCTTGCGATCGCCGCCGAGCTGCTCGCCGCGGTAGACGTCGAAGACCTGGGCGGCGACCAGCAGCTCGCCGCCGCCAGAGCGAATAGCGTCGCGCACACGCTGGGCCGGCACGTCCTCGGGCACCGTGACCGCAAGGTCCTGAAGCACGGCCGGGAACGTGGTCACATCCTCATAGGGCTCGGCGCCCGCGGCCGAGGCCGCGACCAGCGGCCCGAGGTCGAGCTCGAACGCCGCCGCTTCGGGCAGATCCCACGTGCGCGCCACCAGCGGATGAAGCTCGCCGATCCAGCCCGCACCCTCACCCGCCAGCCCGATCCTCGCGGCCCGGCCGGGATGCAGGAACGGCTGCGGCTCGGCCGCCAGCTCGAGCGAAACCTGCATCTGCTCGCACAGGAGCTCCAGCGCACCCTTGAGCGCGAAGAAACCCGCGCCGTCACCGGAGTCGGGCTCGCGGCGCCATCCCGGCGGCGCGAGCTCGCCGACCACCAGGGCGCAGATGCGGTGCGGCTCCCGCACCGGCGCCGGCATGCGCCCGGGAAAGCCGCCGGCGAGCGGCGCACCGTCCCCCGGCGCCGGCTCGGCGAGGAAGGTGCGTCCCGACTCGAACAGGGCAATCCGCTCGACGTCGCGGGCGTGGTTGTGCCGGGCGGCGTCGAGGAGCCCGCCTAGCAGCGTCGTGCGGAGCTGCACATGGTCCTCTGAGATCGGGTTGATCGTCCGCACGGACGTGCGGCGCGGATCGTCGTCGGGCAGGCGCAGGCGATCGGGCAGGCCGGAATCGACGAGCGACCACCCGCGGATCTCGTCGAAGCCGAGGTCGCGCATGACGTCCTCGGCGCGCCGGCGGGCCGTCTGCTCGCCGGTCAGCCGGCCGACCCGCTCGGCGTTCGCCGGCAGGGTCCGCGGCAGGAGGTCGAAGCCGTGCAGGCGGCCGACCTCCTCGATCACGTCGACCTCGCGGGTGACGTCGTAGTGGCGATCGACCGGCACCGTGACCGTGACGTCGTCATCGCCCTCGCGCTCGACCTCGAAGCCGAGCCGCGAGAGGTGGGCCTCGGCCTCGTCTCTCGGGACCTCGACGCCGAGCAGCGACGCGGCGCCCGCGCCGTGCAGTGAGATCACATGCCGGGCCGGAACCTCGGCGGCCTCGTCGATGGTCCCCGCCACCAGCTCGGCGTTGCAAAGCTCGACCAGCAGCCGCGAGGCCATCCGCTGGGCGCGCAGCGCGAGCTCGGGGTGAAGCTGCTTCTCGAAGCGCGTCGAGGCGTCGGTGCGCAGGCCGAGCATGCTCGACGTGCGCAGGATGTTGACCCCGTTCCAGGTCGCGACCTCGAGCAGCACGCGTGTCGTCTTCTCCGAGACCTCCGAGACCTGGCCGCCCATGATCCCGGCGATCCCCGTTGGCCCGTTGCGATCGCACACGAGCACTGTCTCGGAGTCGAAGCTGCGCTCGACGCCGTCGAGGGTCATCATCTTCTCGCCTTCGGCGGCTGTGCGGACGATGATCTCGCCGCCGGGCACCTCGTCGAGGTCGAAAGCATGCAGCGGCTGGGCGGTGCTCAGCATCACGTAGTTGGTGATGTCGACGACGTTGGAGATCGGGCGCATCCCGGCCGCGATCAGGCGCGCGCGCAGCCATGCCGGCGACGGCCCCACCTGAACGCCGGTGAACGCCCGGGCGGTGAAGCGCGGGCACAGGTCCGGCACCTCGACGGTCACCGAGGCCAGCGACTCGACCTCGCCGTCTGCCGCCGGCTCGGCATCGGCCTGCCACGGCGGCTCGGCCAGCTCGGCCCCGGTGATCGCGTGCAGCTCGCGCGCGACCCCGTAGACGCCCATGCAGTCGACCCGGTTCGGGTTCAGGTCGAGCTCGAGCACGATGTCGGAGATCGGGAGCGCCTGCTCGAGTGGCGTGCCAGGCTCGAAGCCCTCGCCGAGGACCATGATGCCGCTGTGGTCCTCGCCCAGCTCGAGCTCGCGCTCCGACAGGATCATCCCGTCGGACTCGACGCCGCGCAGCTTCGCCTTGCCGAGCTCCTGGCCGTCGGGCATCCGCGCCCCCGGCAGCGCCACGGCGACGGTCTGGCCGGCGGCGATGTTCGGGGCGCCGCAGACGATCGTCCGGGTCCCGCTGCCCGTCTCGACCTCGCAGACCCGCAACCGATCGGCGTCGGGGTGCTGCTCGGCCGACAGGACCAGGCCGACGACGAACCCCTCACCGGACGGCACGCCGACCCGGCTCACCCGCTCGACCTCGACCGCGCGCATCGAGATCAGCTCGCCCGCCTCCTCGGGTGCGATGCCGGGATCGCAGTACTCGGTCAGCCACGACCACGGAACCCTCATGCGAATTGCTCCAGGAAGCGGGCGTCGTTCTCGACGAACAGGCGCAGGTCGGGGATCCCGTGCTTGAGCATCGCGATCCGCTCGATCCCCATCCCGAAGGCGAAGCCCTGGGTCGTCTCGGGGTCATAGCCGTCGTCGACGAACCCGTAGACGTTGGGATCGACCATGCCCGCGCCGAGGATCTCGATCCAGCCGGTGCCCTTGCAGAGCGGGTCACGCCCACCGCCGGCGAGCGTGCCGCTGCCGTCGCAGGCAAAGCACGAGACATCCACTTGCACTGAGGGCTCGGTGAACGGGAAGAAATCCGGCTTCAGCCGGGTGCGGCGCTCGGGCCCGAACAGCGCCTTCGCCGCGTGCTCGAGGGTCCCGGCGAGGTCGGTGAGCGAGATCCCCTCGGCGACCGCCAGGCCCTCGACCTGGTGGAACATCGGCAGGTGGGTGGCGTCGATCGTGTCGCGGCGGTAGGCGGCGCCGGGGACGACGATGAAGATCGGCGGCTGCTGGGCCTCCATCGCGCGCACCTGCATCGGCGAGGTATGGGTGCGCAGCAGCACGTCCTGCGGACCGGGTGGTAGGCCGCGCTCGTTGACCGTCCCTTCGGGCAGGGTCGCCGGGTCGATGTAGAAGCTGTCCTGCGTCTGGCGCGCCGGGTGGCCGGGCGGGTGGTTAAGGGCTGTGAAGTTGTAGAAGTCGTGCTCGACCTCCGGCCCTTCGATCACCCGGTAGCCGAGGCCGACGAAGACGTCCTCGATCTCGCGCCGGGTCAGAGTCAGCAGGTGTAGGTGGCCCGCGGCGACCGGGCGCGCGCCCGGCAGCGTGACGTCGATCGACTCGGTGGCGAGCGAGCTCTCGATCTCGGCCCCCTCGAGCTCCGCGCGACGCGCTGCGAGCTGCTGCTCGAGCGCCTCGCGGGCGGCGTTGGCGGCGGCGCCCACGGGCCCGCGCTCGCCAGGCTCGAGCTCGGCGATCCCGCGCAGGATCTGGGTCAGCTCGGACTTGCGGCCGAGATGGCGGACCCGCAGCTCTTCCAGCGCGGCCGCATCCGGCGCCGCCGCGATCGCCGCGGAGGCCTCCTCGCGCAGGCTCTCGATCCGCTCAAGCATCAGTCGTCCGGCCCCTCGGCCGCGGCCGACGATATCCGCCCCAGCGCGATCGCCGCTGCCGCGGCGACGTTGAGCGACTCGACTTCCTCCCGAAGCGGGATCGTCCACAGCCGCTCGCAGCGCTCGACCACTTCTGCAGGCAGGCCCTCGCGCTCGGAGCCCAAGCACAGCGTTGCCACCTCGCCGTCATCCGGCGCCCCTCCGTCGTGGGCGACCAGGCCGACGCGGGGAGCGGGCAGCTCGTCGAGCTCCGCCCGAGCGATCGGCTGGGCGAAGACCGAGCCCATGCTCGCCCGGACCGCCTTCGGCGAGTGCGGGTCCGCGCAGCCGGGCCCGAGCACGACAGTCCCGGCGACCAGGGCGTGGACGGTACGGATCAGCGCGCCGACGTTGGCTGGATCGCGCACCGCGTGCAGGTAGACGATCGTCCCGCGCGCCTGCGACCAGCGCTCGCGATAGACGCCGATCACCCGGGTTCCCGAGCTGAGCGTGCTGACGGCGTCGAGAAGCCCCGGCTCGACGTCGACGGCCGCCCTCAGGAGCAGCTCGGGCTCGCGGCCCGCCGCGGCCGCCGCCTCGACGAGGTCCTCGCCCTCGGCGACGAACAGGCCCTCGCGCTCGCGATGCTTGCGCTCGCCGAGCCGGCGAATCAGCTTCAGTTTCTCGTTGTCCTTGCTGGTGATCATTTCGCTCACAAAAAAGGGCGCCTCAGGAGGCGCCCGGTGAAGTCTCGTCTCGGCGGTCCGAAGTCGCTCAGGCCGCCGCGGCCTCCCGGGCTTGCTCGGCAAATCGGCGAAACGCCTCGGGGTCGTGGACGGCGATGTCCGCGAGCATCTTGCGGTTGACCTCGACCCCGGCCTCGCCGAGGCCGTGGATCAGCTCCGAGTAGGTCATGCCCTCACGGCGCGCCGCGGCGTTGATCCGCACGATCCACAGCCGGCGCATCTCGCGCTTGCGCCGCCGCCGGTCGCGGTAGGCGTAGTTGCCCGACCGCATCACCTGCTCGTTGGCGAGCCGGTAGCTCGAATGCTTGCGGCCGAAGTAGCCCTTGGCCTGCTTGAGCACCTTCTTCTTGCGCCGCTTGCGGGCGACGGCGTTGGTCGCCCTGCTCATCGCTGCGGCCCCTCGCCCAGCAGCCTGCGGACCTTCTTCGCGTCATTTGGCGAGATCTCCGCCGGTCGCGCGAAGCCGCGCTTGCGCTTCGGCGACTTCTTTTCGAGGATGTGGCTCGAGTAGGCGTGCCGGCCGCGCAGCTTGCCCTTCGCGGTCCTGCGAAAGCGCTTCTTGGCGCCCGAATGGGTCTTCATCTTCGGCATCGGAGCCGACTATTGAAGCAGGAAGTTGGGAGCTATCCGGCTTCCGCGGCCTGGGCGGGAGGCTCGGGCGTCGCCTCGGCCTCCGCCGCCGGTGCCGGCTCGGGCGTTGCGTCTGCGCGCTGGCGCTCCTCGCGGGCGCGCGCGGCGCTCCCGCGCGAGGGCGCGAGCATCATGTGCATGTTGCGCCCCTCCTGCTGGGGATGCTGCTCGATCATCGCCAGCTCGGCGACGTCCTCGTACAGGCGGTCGAGCAGCGCCCGGCCGCGCTCGGGGTGGGCCTGCTCGCGACCGCGGAACATGATCGTCACCTTGACCTTGTCCTGCTGCTTGAGGAAGCGCTCGACGTGACCGCGCTTGGTGTTGTAGTCGTGGTCAGCGATCTTCGGTCGCAGCTTGATCTCGCGGACGTTGACCTGCTGCTGGTGCTTGCGGGCGGCCTTTGCCTTCTGCTCCTGCTCGTACTTGTACTTCGAGTAGTCGAGCAGCCGGGCGACGGGCGGGCGCGAGTCGGGGGCGACCTCGACCAGGTCGAGATCGCGCTCGTGCGCCATCGCCAGCGCCTGATCGGTCTTGATCACCCCGATCTGGCTGCCGTCCTCGTCGACCAGCCGCACCTCGGGCACGCGGATCCGCTCGTTGATCCGCGTCTGGTCACGCTCCGGCGGCTGCCGGTCGAACCTTCTCGGGACCGGCACTAGTGGCTGATGGCGCGGAGCGTCAAGCTACCTGCGGTCGAGATGGGAGCAAGGGAGGGCGAGCAAGCAGTGGGGCACGAGCGGTTCAGCGGCGCGTGCGGATCTGGCTACCCTTCATCGCGGCGCAGTATAGACGCCGCGCCCGCAGCCTTTGCGAGGCAAAGCGGACACCAATCGTGCCCAGATTGCGCCTATTTGCACTAACCCAAGTCACCTACCCATTTTGTGGTATAAATCCCTGCATACGCGGAACCTCCGTGCATCTATCCGCGGGACACGGACGTCAGGGCGAGTCGCTCAGCTTCGGTCAGAAATACCCCCGGCCGGGCTGCGGCTCGTCTATGCCCGCGCCCAGCTAAGCGTCGAGCAGGGCCGGGACCTCGGCCACTGAGAGGGCCCCGAGGTCGCCGCGCTCGTGCGCGCGCAGCGAGACGGTCCCCTCTCCCCGCTCGCGCTCGCCGACCACGGCCATGAACGGGACCTTGGCCAGCTCGGCGTCGCGGATCTTGCGCCCGACCGACTCCGAGCGCTCGTCGACGCGGACCCGGACCCCCAGCGAGCGCAGCTCGCCGGCAACCTGCTGCGCGTAGCCGACGAACTGATCGGAGACCGGTAGCACCGCGAGCTGGACCGGCGCCAGCCAGGCCGGAAAGCGCCCGCCGTAGTGCTCGATCAGGATCCCCGCGAAGCGCTCCATCGAGCCGAGCAGGGCGCGGTGGATCATCACCGGCCGGTGCTCGGCGTTGTCCTCGCCCTGGTAGGTGAGCTCGAAGCGCTCGGGCATCTGAAAGTCGAGCTGGCACGTGCCGCACTGCCAGGAGCGACCGAGCGCATCGGTGACGTGAAAGTCGATCTTCGGCCCGTAGAAGGTCCCCTCTCCCGGGCTCAGGTCGTATTCGCGGCCCTGGCGCTCGAGCGCCTCTCGCAGGCCGCGTTCGGCCGCCTCCCACTGCGCATCGGTGCCGACCGACTTCTCCGGCCGCGTCGACAGCTCGACCCTGAACTCGGCAAAGCCGAACCGCTCGTACAGCTCGTCGACGGCCTCGCAGATCGAGTCGACCTCGTCGGGAATCTGCTCGAGCGTGCAGAACACGTGCGCGTCGTCCTGGGTGAAGGCGCGAACCCGGAGCAGGCCGTGCAGCACGCCCTCGCGCTCGTAGCGGAACACCTTGCCGAACTCGGCGAGCCGTAGCGGCAGGTCGCGGTAGGAGTGGCGCTCCGCGCCGAACACGAGGCAGGCGCCGGGGCAGTTCATCGGCTTGAGCGCGAACCGCCGATGCTCACCCTCGCGCTCGGACGGCTCGACGAAGAACATGTTCTCGCGGTAGTTGTCCCAGTGCCCGGAGCGGTGCCAGAGCTCCTCGTCGAGCACCTCCGGCGTCTTGATTTCGTCGTAGCCGCGCTTGCGCAGCTGCTCGCCGATCTCGCGCTCGATCAGGCGCAGCAGGACCATCCCGCTCGGCAGCCAGAACGGCATCCCGGGCGCCTCCTCGCTGAAGCGGAACAGGTCGAGCTCGGGCCCGAGCCGGCGGTGGTCGTTCTCGCGCGCCTGCTCCAACCGGGCCACGTGCTCGTCGAGCTCCTTGCTCGAGTGAAAGGCGGTGCCGTAGATCCGGGTCAGCATCTGACGGGTCTCGTCACCGCGCCAGTAGGCGCCGGCGAGCGAGTTGAGCTTGAAGGCGCCGATGCGGCCGGTCGACGGGGCGTGCGGCCCCTTGCAGAGGTCGGTGAACGGTCCGTTGCGGTAAAGCGAGACGGTCTCCACGCCCTCGTCGCGGACGAGGTCCTCGATCAGCTCGACCTTGTACGGCTGATCCTCGGCGCGAAAGCGCTCGATCGCCTCGGCGACAGGCAGGTCGGTGCGCTCGAACGCCTCGTCGGCGGCGACGTGTTCGCGCATCTTCGCCTCGATCCGCTCGAGGTCTGCCTCGCTGGGACTCTCGCCGTCGGGGAACTCGAAGTCGTAGTAGAAGCCGTCGGCGATCGGCGGGCCGATCGACACCTTGGTCCCCGGCCAGAGCTCGGTCACCGCGGTCGCCATCACGTGCGCGGCGTCGTGGCGCACCAGCCACAGCGCCGCCTCGGCGTCCTCGCCCGCGCTCTTCGCGGTCACGATCGAGATCGCGGCACCGTTGGGAAGCGGCGCCGAGAGATCGCGCAGCTCGCCGTCGACGCGGACGCCGAGCGCGTCCTTGGCCAGCCGCGGGCCGATCGCTGCCGCGGCCTCGGCACCGCTCGCGCCTTCGGGCAGCTCGAGCGGCGAGCCGTCGGGGAGATGAATCGTCAGCGTCGCCATCCGGCCGGCCATGCTATCCCGGGCCGGTCAGCCACCCGCGGCGCCGGGATCGGCGCGCACCCCGTCGGCGATGAACGGACACGGCGTCTCGGGACCGGCCGATTGCGAACGGTTGCGAAAGACGCCCTCGGGGACTACGGCGCCGTCGTTGATCACCACGGTCACCGACGTGCGGGCCCCCGTCGGCGGCGCGTCCGTCCCGTCGAACGGCTCGACGCAGATCCGGTTTCCGCGCAGCTCCCAGACCAGGTAGTCACGCCCGTGCTGGTCGTCGAGCAGCTCCGGCGGCGCGTAGACGACCACCGAGCCGCTGCCGAGCTGCGGCCGCAGCTCAGCCAGCGCCGGCGAGTAGTCGCTCGGCCCCACCGGACCGTTGGCGAGCACGAGCACGCTCGACCCGCCCGCCAAGGCCAGAAACCCGGCCGCGATCAGGGCCGGGGCGGCCGAGAGCAGCGCCCGCACGGCGACGAGGGCGACCAGCGGCGCGAGCAGCACCAGCGCCTTTGCCTCCTGGTACGGAGTGCCGGCGATCAGCGAGTAAAGCCACAGCACCGCCGCCCCGGCGAGCGCCGCGGGCACGGCGCGCTCGCCGCGTCGCCACCACCACGCGAGCCCGAACCCCAGCGCGGCGAGCCCTGCTGCGCCGCCGAGATAGAAGAACACCGCCGGAACCTCGCCGTCGCCGGGCTCGACTCGAAAGTCTCCGGAGGGCCAGATTCCGAGCGCCTCGAGCGGCGAGAGCCGGTTGAACAGGTTGCCGAGCCCGGGGCCATCGGGATCGATGGTCTCAAAGGAGGCGAAGTCGGCCATCCGGCCCAGCTCCGGCGCGATCGCCACGACCAGGACCGCGAGCGCTGTCGCGGCGGCCGGCGCGAGCCCGCGAATCGCCCGCCGGGCCGCTTCACGTCCGTGCTGGTGCAGCAGCCGGGCAAGCTCGATGAGCGCCCAGATGGCGAGCCCGCCGGCCACCCAGAGCAGGCCGGGAAAGCTGTAGACGTAGACCGTGCCGGTCGCCAGCACCGCCAGCGGCACCGCGCGTCGAGCGCTGCTCGCGTCCTCCTCGCGCCGCGAACGCGTGCCGAGCTGCATGAGGCCGATCGCAAACGCGACCACGAACAGGGCCTGGAGCGTCTCCTTGAACGCCCCCTGGACGAAGAAGGCCGCGAGAAGGTAGGCGAAGCCCACGACCAGCGCGGCGCAGAGTCGCCGCCAGCCGCCGAACCGGTCGAACAACGCGACGGGCGCCAGGCTGACGGCGACCGCCCCGGCGAGCATCAGCCCGTTGAAGGCCTGCACCGTGCTCGGGCCGAGCTCGGAAACCGCGACCACCAGCGAGTGCGGGCCCAGCGGATAGCCCTCCGAGATCAGCCGCTCGCCGACGCCCTCGGCGAGCCGGTCGACCGCGAACAGGTGCTGGGACATGTCCGGGTTGAGTCCCGTGCCGAGGATCCCGAACCGACCCTCGACGATGAAGGGTAGCGACGCGAGCGCGACCGCCGCCAGCGCCGGGCCGGCATCGCGCCGAAACGCCGGCACCGCGCTGCGGGCTCTCCCCCATACGTATCCACCCGCGATCACCGCGGCGATCGCGATCGAGGCGAGCGCCGCGATCCCCTCTCCTGGAAGCCGCACGGTCCACCACGCAAGCGCGCACAGCGCCGCGAGCCCGACCGCCGGCGCCAGCGGCGACCAGTCGCGATGCCCGCAGGCGACGAAGATCGCCTGGCCGACGAGCACCGAGGCCCCGAGCAGGATCAGCAGGCTCGCGTAGGTGCCCAGCATCGGCGGCGAGCATAAGCCGCGGCCCGGCCGCCGGGCGCGCGCCTGCTAGGTGAGCAGAATGATCAGCAAGATGATCAGGATCAGCGTTCCAATGCCGATGTACATCTCCCGTCCTCCTTTCCGGGCCTGATACGGCCGAGCAGGCAAATACCCCGCGCCACCGGAAGGAAACGAAGGTCGCATGGGCGCTACTGGGCTCGAACCAGTGACCTCCAGCTTGTCGAGCTGGCGCTCTCCCAACTGAGCTAAGCGCCCGGGAGCGGCGAGTCTAGCGCCGCCATACGTGCCCCATTGTCGGCGAAAACACGATCGACACACAGGGACACGCCGGGGCGTTAGGCTTTGCGGGCCAGATGGAAATCGTGGCGCGGAAAGGGGGGCACGGGGAAACCGTGCTGGCGCTCGAGGGGGAGCTCGACCTGGGCACCGCCGAGCCGCTGCGCGAGTCGCTGTTCGATGTGATCGAAAGCGACGGCGACGCCGTGGCCGTCGACATGAGCGAGTGCTCGTTCATCGACTCGACCGGCCTGCGGATCCTGGTCGAGGCGGCGCGGCGGCTGGGCCGCGACGGACAGCGCCTGCGCCTAATCGGGATGTCCGATCAGCCGCTGCGGGTCTTCGAGCTGACCATGGGCGGTCGGGCCGAGATGTTCCAGCTCTCCGACTGAGCTCGATCCGGGCGGGATCTTGCGCCCAGCCGGAATGCCTTTCGCCCCGCCTGGGTAAGAGGGATTCGTGCAAGCGCTGACCGAGTCGCTCGAGCTCGAGCTCCCCGCGCGGCCCGCGAGCGTGGCCGAGGCTCGGCACGCGGCGGCCCGGCTCGCCCGCCACTACGGCGCCGAGGAGGCCGACGTGAAGATCGCGGTCAGCGAGGCGGTCGGCAACGCCGTGCTGCACGCCTATCGCGGCGAGGCCAACGGGACCGTGACGGTGAGGGGGGCGCTGGTGCGCGGCAAGCTGGTCTTCGTGGTCACCGACGCGGGCGTCGGGATGTCGCCGAACCCCGACTCGCCGGGGCTTCACCTCGGCATCCCGCTGATCGGCAAGGTCTCCGAGGACATGCGGATCGACGCCGGCTCCGACGGAACCTCGATCTCGTTCAGCTTTCCGGTCGACTCCGACGTCTGAGGGAACCGGAACCATGGACGGAAAGCGGTGTTAAGGTCCGTACAGGTGCCGCCGATAAGGCACTCATAGACTTGAAGGGCCGACGGGCCAGCGGCGGGATTCGCTGGCGGTACGTCCTTTCGGAACCAAGGGCCCCACTCGGGGCCCTTTTCCGGTCCCCGCCTAGCCGTTGGCGACCTGGAAGGCCCGGCGGACCGTGTCCGGGTAGCGGAAGAGGGAGTCATAGGTGACCTTCGGCACCTCGTAGCCGAGTCGGTCGAGATAGCCGGAGGTCTCCATCTTCGCCAGGTCGTGCTCCTTCGGCCGCCCGCTGCCGCCCAGCGAGCAGGGCGTCGCGGCGATCGCCGCCGGATCCGGCAGCTGCGGGGGCTCGAAATCGCGCTTCGCGAAGTTGAAGCTGCGTCCGATGTTGGAGGCGTAGCGGTGGCGCTTGTTCAGGTAGCCGAGCCCGTAGCGATAGGAGATCAGCTTCAGGATCGACTCGTGGGTGCAGGTCATGTGGCTGACCCGGTTGCCGCCGCCGCGGGCGTAGGGCGAGATCGCGACGGCGGGGATCCGGAAGCCGGTGAGCGACCAGTCCTCGTCGAGGTTCTTGCGGTTGGCGCGATCGTCGGGCACGTGGCGGGGACGGACGTGGTCGAAGAACCCGCCCCACTCGTCGTAGTTGATGAACATCGCGCCACGCTCGTACTGCGGCGACTCGATGAAGGCGTGGGCGACGTCGGACATGAACGCCTGTCCCAACCGCACGTCGCCGTGGGGATGGTCGTCCGCCGAGACCCCGTCGCCGCCGCCGCCATCGCGAAACGGAGGGTCGATGAAGGTGATCTGCGGCAGGTTGCCGTTGGCGGCGTCGGTGTAGAACTGCGACGCCGGGCGCGCCCAGGCGAGGCCGCGCTGGCCGTAGAGCCCCGGCACCGGGAGGTCGGAGACGTAGTAGCCGATCGTGATCCCCCGCGCCAGGGCGCGGTCGAAGATCGACTCCCACTCGGCGCCCATGTACTCGGGGTCGTCGGCGACCGGGAGCACGTTCGACTTCTGGCCCCCGTTCTGGGCGGAGATCTGGTAGTGGCGGTTGGGATAGGTCGACCCCATGATCGAGGTGAACCAGCGGTCATAGAGCGTGTAGGCGGCGGCCGCGTGCGGGAGGAAGCCGAGGTCCTCTCTCAGGTAGTAGCCGAGCGCGAACTCGTCGCTGCCGTCGCCGTCCGGGTTGCCGGTGTAGAAGCCGTCCATCCTGCCGCGGTTGTACTGATGGCGGCCGCCGACCCAGCCGTGGTCGGGATCGCGGAAGTCACAGCCCTGAAAGTCGGGCACGAGGTGGTGGGTCTCGAACCTCTGGGTGCCGTCGAGGCTGGGATAGGAAAGGCCGGTGTTGCGCCCGTCGGCCTTGGGGTGCCAGCCAAAGTAGTGGTCGAACGAGCGGTTCTCCATCATCAGCACGACGAAGGTGTCGATCGGCAGGTTGCGGGGCTTCGGGAACGGAGCCTTCGCCGCCTGCTTGGCGGCCTCGGCGATCAGGGTCTCGGCCGGCAGCACGCTCGCCATCCCGGCCAGGCCCGCGAGCGCCGCCGAGCGGCCGAGGAAGTCGCGCCGGCGCAGGAACTCCTCAGGGTGCTCGCCTGCCAGCCGCTCGACTGCCTCCGGGTCGGCGAGCTCGCCGCGGGCGAGCCGCGAGGAGTGATCGACCGGTCTCATTCCTTCGGCTCCTTCACCTTCTCGCAGAAGAAGACGCCGTCCTCGACGCGGTCGACGATCGCGACGTCGATGCCGGCGCCGCAGTTGATCTCGTCCTTCTGGCGGTCGCGCGCGTCGATCCGGTCGCGGCCCTTGGCCGGCAGCTCGACCCCGCGGCGCATGTTGAACGAGTCTCGCCCCGAGCCGCCACGCAGCTTGTCGGGGCCCTTGCCGCCGATCAGCACGTCGGCGCCGGGGCCGCCGATCAGCCGGTCGCGCCCGCCGCGGCCCTTCAGCGTGTCGGCTCCGTTGGTCCCCTGCAGCGTGTCCGGCCCGCTGCCGCCGCCCTGCTTGACCGCGACTGCAACACCGGCGAGTGACAGGCAGGCGAGCGCCGCTGCACACCCGAAGCCGATCGACCTGCCCATACCGCGGCGAGCCTATCTGCTCCGCTGCGCAAGATGTGTCGGTCGGGTTACCGCCGAGGTTGCTCTGTAATGATCGCCAGGATGGCGCGGATCGTGACCGGCCTCGTGGGGCTGCTGCCGGCTTTGGTCCTGCTCGCGACGGCGGCGCCGGCCGGCGCGGAGGTGGAGTGGCTGTGCAAGCCGCAGGTCGAGCCCAACCCCTGCGTCGGCGACCTGACCACGACGATCGAGCGCCCGGACGGCAGCGACAAGGTCGTCTACCCGGAGGTGCCGAGGCACCGCGGGATCGACTGCTTCTACGTCTACCCGACCGTCTCGGAGGACCCCGGCGCCAACTCCGACAAGTCGCGGGACCCGGAGATGGACGCGATCGCCAAGTATCAGGCGCAGCGCTTCTCGCAGTACTGCCGCGTGTACGCGCCGATCTACCGCCAGCGAACGCTGGCCGCGATCGCCGCCGGCGGCAACCAGGACGCCGCCTTCAACCTCGCCTTCGGCGACGTCGTCGAGGCGTGGAAGGAGTACCTGGCGCGCGAGAACAACGGGCGCGGCGTCGCCCTGATCGGCCACTCGCAGGGATCGCGGATGATCCGCGGGCTGATCCGCAGCCACATCGACCACCGGCCCGCGGTGCGGCGGCGTCTCGTCGGGGCGCTGATCCCCGGCGCAAACGTGCTTGTGGCGGTGGGGCGCAACCGGGGCGGCGACTTCGACGAGGTCCCGGCCTGCCGGCGCCCGGGCCAGTTCGGCTGCGTGGTCGCCTGGTCGGCGTTCAACGAGACGCCACCTTCGAACTCGCGCTTCGGCCGCCCGCCCACCGTTCCCGATACCTCCGATCTGGCCCTTCCCAGCGGCCCGGGCTACGAGGTCCTCTGCACCGACCCCGAGCAGCTCACCCAAGGGACCGGCAGGCTCACCTCGCTGACCCCCACCGAGCCGTATCCACCCGGGATCATCTCGCTGCTCATCACGCAGACCTACGGCGGCCCCCCGCCGACCGGGGACACGCCCTGGTTGTCGCCGCGCGAGCGCTACACCGGCGAGTGCGCCTCGCGCGACGGCGCCAACTTCCTCGACGTGCAGCCGATCGGCGACGCCCGCCGGCTCAACCCCGCCCCGGACGACACGTGGGGGCTGCACATCGTCGACGTCAACATCGCCTACGGCGAGCTCGAGCGGATCCTCGCCGCGCAGCGCCGGTCCTACCTCGACGCCCGCAGGGCTCCGGCTAGCCGCCCGTCTCGGGCTCGACCACCAGCGTGAGGCCGTCGACGGCGGCGATCGTCACCGTCTCGCCCGGCTCGGCCGGGCGCTCGCAGCGCGCGCTCCAGATCTCACCTCGCACCTTCACCCGGCCCATCGGCGCGCATTCCTGAATCACTTCGGCGCGCTCGCCGATCAGCCCCTCGGCCCCAGTCGTGATGCGGTAGCGACGCAGGAAGCGGATCCAGAGGTACAGCTCCCCCACCTCGATCAGCGCCGCGATCGGCAGCAGGATCAGGCCCCAGGGCTCGGGCAGAACGAACAGGCCGACGATCGCCAGCGCGAGCAGCATCAGCGCAGATCATGACCTGCCGCCCTGGCAAGGCGCCTGCCGGAATCGAACCGGCGTAAACGGCTTTGCAGGCCGCTGATGGGCCGGCGTTTTTGGCTTGAATGAGCGCGATTCAGGATGTGTGCGCCAGTCCATGCGCCAGTGAGCGCAATCGACCGAGGTGTTTTCCGGCCCGGCTAGCGCGGTGTCACCGCCGCTGTTGGCGGTAGAGAGACGGGTGCCGCGGGCTTAGCTTGCGACAGAGTCCCGCACTCTTACGCGATACCGCAGGTATCCGAGAGTGGCCAGGGCAAACAGGACCATCAGAGCGATCATCGAGATGGCCCGTGCCTCTTCGCACCCGCTAAAGATCCCAGGCAACGCGCCGTAGACGGCTGCGACCAGGCCGGGTCCCAGGAAGAGGGCAGCCACCAAGGTCAGGGCATCCTGCACAGCGCGCGCCCGCTTCTCGGTCTCCTCCGCGGCTATCGCGCGGCGGTTCTCGCTCTCCTGGATTGCGCGCGTGAGCTCGAGCGTCTCTGCCGCTTTCTCGAGTTGGGCGGCGCTGTCCGCGGACGCGCTGAACACAAACGCCCCACTGATTGCCTGCCGGAGATCTGCAATGTCTGCGCATGCGACCTCCAGTCGGCTCGCAAAGACTCCGGCCGGCTCGACCGCGCCGGGGGCGTCGAACCATGCCTGCTGTGCCGGTTCGCCTGGCCGAAGTAAAGGAGGCAACGCCAATGACAGCGTGTCAACCGCCCACTTAAGGTCCAGGAGGAGCGCTCGATAACCGGCCGCATCGAGCGTGCGCACATCTTGCGGGGCTTCGTGTCCTTCGACGAACGCCTGCTCGATGGCTTGAAGCCGGCTGCGAATTCGAGCAAGGGCCGGCAGGTAGGTCTCGGAGAGCGCGCTGAGTATCAGCACGCCCAGGTCGCTACCACTGCGGTAGTTGGACCGCCACTGAGAGAGCGTCGCATTTCTAAGCTCGTCGAGAGGCACCGGGGCAACAGGCCCGCGTGTCGTCAGAAGCCAACTCGGCCCCGACAGCATCGTCACCGGCGAGGTCGTCAGGTCGACATTCCCGACGATCCCCGGCTCAGTCGTGACCCCTATGGCGTCGGCGCGCATCATCCGTGGGCCGCCGAGCGCGTTGACCCGTAGGCCCTGAGCCTCGTTCCAATGCAAGAAGTCGTCACGCCTAAAGCCAGCATCGTCCGGTGCGTGTCCGCGTGCCACCAATTCGAAGTACACGGGCGGGCAGGCGTCGAGGCCGATCGCGCCTAGCTGCCCAAACCGTCCGGCATCGACGATGTCCGTCAAGTCCAGGTCGACCCACACCAGCGCCCCTGGCGCACCCGCGTTCGGCGCTGGAACCTCGCGGAAGGAGCCGTTCCCAACGTCGATGCGGAACACTCGCAAGGCGAAAAACCTACCTTGTGTCCGAGTGTGTAGCCGCCAACGGCCCGCGATGCCTGCGTCGCCTCCAGGTGTGGAGCAGGCGGCGGCGAGACGCAGTCATAGCTCGAGGAACGACGGCATCCCGTGGCTCCAATCGAGTGTTCCAACCGCTGCTGAATAACGACCAGCAAGGTCTGCCACTCGCCGTTGCAGCGAAGCATCGAAACGCTCTCCGAGGATTACGGCACGCAGGCAAGGCCCAAACGGAACGTCAATCGGCTCGTCAGGTGAGACGGTGGGACTAAAGAGTGCGAATCGCAGTTCGAACTCCGTCTCCCAATCGATGAGCTTGAGAAAGAAGAAGTCCTCGTTGTGGTCGACCAGGTGTTTGGTGAGAACCGCAGCCGCGTTCGCATCTGTCAGGGTCGAGCCGTCGAGCGCCCGGCCCGCGCTGGCGAGGAACCCGCCGGGCGTGTACCTGACGTTCGCGATGTTGTACGCGCCAAGAGCACGCATGGCATCAACAAACACAGTGGTCAAGCAGGCGGCGCTGAAGGCGAGACAGACTCCGTGGTGATGCTCGCCGTACTGCTCCCATAGCCGCGACCGGGCGTAGCCGCGCCCGAACACCCGAAACTCTTCGCTGTAGCCGTCTTCGTCGGTGGTCAGACTCAGGATCCGGACTTGGCCCCGGATCTCGTCCAGCAGGTCTTGCGCCTCGCGCAGCGGGAGTCGATCCGGATGCGACTCGCCTACGTATTCCACCGTTCGCGCAAGCTGCTTGTTCTCAAGCGGATCTCGCATCCGTTTGTAGGAATTCAGGCGAAGGGTTCCGTTCGTGAGAATTCCATCAAGGGCGGCTTCGGCCGTTGTGTAGTGGTAAAGCAGCTGGTCGTCCTCGCCCTCAGGCACGTTTAGCTCGTAGTAGCGGAGGGACGCGCGGGAGCCCGCTGGCTGATCGCTGGACGTCATCGGGCGCTGAATGACGCGGCGCGCGTCTGACTGCTCGCCTGCTCCAGGAATGCGTCCAACATCCCCGCCGCCTCGCGCTCCGAACCGGGCATCAGGTGCCCATACAGATCGAACGTCACCTTGATCGACGAGTGGCCCATAAACTGCGATAAAGCCTTCGCGTTGACGCCGGCCGCGATCATGAACGAGGCGTACGTGTGTCGCGCCTGGTGGAGCCGCAGCCGCTCCGAGAGACCGCCCGACCGCCAAGCGCTATCCGCGCGGCGGTAGAGCGTCGCCGCGTGGAAGGGCTCCTCCTCCCCACGCCCGAAGACGAGCTCGTCGGAGTCTGCGCTCGCCTCCTCGAGTCGTCGGTCCAGGAGCAGCTCGCGGAGCGCCGCGGGCATCGGCACCCGGCGCTCCGAGGTCCTGGTCTTCGGGTCGATGCGCCCGGCCTTGGCGTCCCAGGACTCACGGACCTCGATCGTGCCGCCCGGGCCAGGTGCATGACCTCAGCGGTGTAGCCAAGCTGTAGCGCATCGAGGATCAGATGCCCGATCCCAATGCAGCGTCCCGACATTTGCCAAATCGCGGCCGGCCGAGTATCTCCGACTAAGTCGAAGTCAAACTCGTCGGCTATCCACTGGTGTGTCTGAGCTAGGAAGTCCAAGGCCAGACGGTGAGCCGCGATCTGTCCGTCGATCGCCGAGGCCCACTCCTCACGATCCGCCTCGTCGGTTGCCGCCTGTGTCTCTCGATCTCTGCGTACGCGCTCCGGCAACCCAGTCCTTGAGAAGCTGGGGGTTAAGGGATCGGTGACGTTCGTGGCAGCCTCCTCGTCCGCCGTATCTGGCTGGGCAGCCTCGTTCTCGCCCACGCTCACGATGGTAGGTGCGGACTCGGACCGCGCATAGCGACGGCTGGGGCGGAACCGCAGTTCCGCCCATCGCGCAACGCGCAACCGGCGGCCGCAGCTAGATGAGGGTGTAGGTCGGCGTCCGCGTCCGCGTCAGCCGCTAGCGGCGACATGCGATCGGCAGCCGCAAGATCCTCGCCTTCGAGGTGCACGCTTGGCGGCCGAGAGCTACGTCAAGTGAGTAGTGCGGCGCCGGCCAGTCAGGTTCGGCTGCCGTCGATCACAACTGCCGCAAGCGTGTAGCCGGACGGGGCGGCGTGAACCTGGGCGTTGAGCTTCTTGCGTAAGCGCTCGGCATCCCCCTCCCCCTTCTTGCGGCGTGGGTCAGACTCGTCCCAACCGTCGCGGTCGAAGCGAAATACCACGCCGACCCCGTGCTTGGTTCCCGTCGCGGAGAGGTAACGGCCGATCAACTGCTCGGAAATCATCCGGGGCACTTCGGGATTCCAGATCCCCTTGACCTCGACGATCACGGTTGCCGTGGGGGCGTCCTCGATCGTCTCGCCGAGTGGAGCCGTGAGGTGGATATCAGTGCTCCTCCCGCGCCCGGAAGGAGAGGCCCCCGGCGCAACGCGGACCTCGCGGTTGACGACGCGGCCACCCATGTTCAGGTCCTCGTGCAGTCGGTCACTTAGCCAGTCGCTCAGCTCCTCTTCCGGTTTCGGCCGGTTGGAATCGGTGTTCCACAGCTGGGGGGCGATCGCCGGGGTGCCGGCGCTGACCCGCCTGGCAATGCGATTGAGGGATGCGATAACCGCCGCCTGAAGGTCGGCGGCCGAGAGGATGAGACTTCCTTCGTTCGTATGTGCCAGGTTGATGACGTCCGATGGGCTCGGTGCGCCCCAACGAGCGAGTCGGGCCTCACGCGAGAGCTCAAGCAGATATGTGCCACCGCGGATTTCCCGCTCGACGATGATCCGCTTCAGCAACTCGGCGCTCTCCGCAGTGCCCCGCTCGGCCAGGACGCTGAGGAGCCGGTTTCGCAGCTCTTTGGCGCTGTCGCGCGGGCTGACCCCATACATCGCGCCAGGCGGGTGCTGCGGGTCCTCGGCTGGCGGGAAGTAGTCGTACATCATGTCGATCAGTTCCGCGAGCTCGGCGTCGCCGAGCCCGACGGGCAGGTCGCCCGTCTGGCGGTCGGCAACCTTCTCGAGCACTTCGCGCCCGAAGTCCATGTCGGCGGCGGCGAGAGGGACGAAGATCGTCCAGCCGTGCCCGGGGTCTGTTGCGAGCAGAATCGCGATTAGGTTCCGCGCCCGGGCACGCGCATCGTCCGCCGAGAACGCCGTCTTCGGCTCTAGGTGCGGGCCGATCGCCTGCAGGGTCGCCCGCGGTGCGCGGGGCATTGTCCATCGGACCAGGAGATCGAGTCCCTCGGGTGTGAGCACAGGGTCCGTCAGCTTGCCAACGAGCGCAGCGGTCAGGACAGGCTCGTCGTAGACCTCGATCCGGGAGAGGGAGAACAGATACCCCTCGTTCCTTTGGCTGTCGGCGTCGATCCGGCGCAGAATCCAACTAGAGACCGCCTCAGGGGCATTGGCGAGCGCGGCAGCCATGATGTCTGAGTGCCGGCGACCGTCCCCGCTGCCGGTGGTCCACGGGAACTCGACCACAACGGGAGCCCAGCGTTTCCAAACTTCGGTAGGGAGCGCGGGCAGCTCCGGCTGGCGGAGTTCAGCCAGGAGATGTAGTGCCCGGTAGCCGGCGATTACACGCCACGGCACCGAGTTCTTCCCAAACCATGCCTCAGGGTCGGGATCCTCAGCTTCAAGGTAAGGGCGTGCGCCAGCGATGATCCGCTCGCGGGTCTCCTCCGAGGCGCGCTCCCAGCCGGGCGCCGTGCGGAGATCGGCGTCGAGCGCCTGATGGTCAGTCCGCTGACCACGAGGTCCGTAGCTCAGCTCGTAGTTGAGCCTTTCGAAGGCCTCGGGCTCCCCGTTCTCCATGCGATCGAGGATCTTCGCGATCTCCGCATCCACGTCGGGGGCGTCCTCCGCAATCTCCTCCTCCGCGCTCTCCGGGCGGACCCACGCTTCCCGCATGCGCTCTGAGAACTCGTCATCGATCTCCCAGGCCTCGAACCAGCGACCGACCTCCTCCTTGAGCGACTTGTGCTTCTGAGCGAGCTCGTAAGCGCGATCGAGCTCGCGGCTCCCCTCACGAAATACCGCTCCGATGAGCGAGGCCCAGATCACCTCCAACTCGGTCCCGAGCGCCGCCTCGTAACGGTCGAGTAGCCAGCCGATGTCGTTCGCGTCGATCAGCGGCGGCCTCGTATACAGCAACCAGCGCGGGTGGATCGCCCCCGGCCCGCTCTCGAGGCTGATCTCTCCGATCAACCTCTCCAGCACACGCCGTCGGCCCTTGGCGTCGCGGAACGCGACGCGATCGTCTCCCCCGCCGGAATGCCTGGTCGCCGAGCCGACGAGGTCCATGTGGTCTTGGATCCGACGCGAGGCGATAGATGCGATGGCGTCGGCCACGCGACCATCATCGAGCAACGGCCAGGCGCGCTCGACAATCGCATCGATGAGGCTCGCCCGCTCCTCGTACGGGTCGCTCGGCTCGGGCTGTCGCGCAGCCCACTCGACCGCCGTGGGAAGTTCTGAATCCTGCAACTGCTCCGGGAACCTCGTCAGGAACGCTGAATACGTTCCGATCAGCCCCTTGTTCCGCGGCTGTGTGATCGCCGCGATCACCTCCAGGCCGGATAGAACCCGCGGAAAGACGGTCTCCAGCGCGGCCCCTTTGATCTCGTCGTCGACGTCCGCCTCGATGGGCTCGGTCGCAAGCGGAAGCAGCTCGCGCAGCTCGTCATCGGAGGGATACCCGCGCAGGCCCCGGACCGCCTGTGAGCGCAGGTATGGATCCTCCGTCTCATCGAGCGCCACCCTGGTGAGGTCAGGGACGAGCTCAGCGAGTGTCATGGCTCGAGCGATCGTCAGAGCCAAGCGCCGTATGGACTCCGGGGCTCCACTGCGTTTGTCGACCACCCCACGCAGCTGCTCGGCGACTTTCGGGTGGGCGAGCCTGGCGTAGTTGGCGTCGATGCGCCGGTCGTAGCGGAGCTCCAGGCGCTCAGCCACCTCCTCGGTCAAGAGCGAGTCGACGAGCTGGCGGTTCTCCTCGGCTCCTAGCTGGAGCCGGTCGGCGCGCAGCAGGAGCTCCGGATCGCGCCGGACGATCTCTACGCCGCCGTCGCCGCCCGAGACGGCGATCCAGACCGCCACCTCTCGAAGCTGCGGGATGACCCGTCCGTCCTCGGAATCGCAGAGCACCGAGGCGATCTGATCGGCGTCAAATTCATAACGCAAGATGTACGACGCGGTGAGGTACTCAGCGAGCGCACGGTGCTGAAAGGCAACGCGGCCGGCTCCCCTCCGCGCAAACAGCGCCGTGCCGAGCACCTCGCGGATCTCCGTTTGGGTGACGCGGAACGTGGCGCCTGCCCCCGCCATCGGGTCTTTCTCTCTGTAGCCCTCGAGCTCGGCGGGATCGATGTCCGCGCCTCTGGTGTTCCCGGACTCGAGGACAAGAATGGGCCGGGCGGACAGAAGCGAGGCGCTGGCGATCCGCTGCGCGACACCGGTCCGCTGGCCCGCTGAGAGGCTTCCCGCCGCGGGGTTGCCGCGCCGGCTGTCATCGTGCTCCCAGGCGAGCCGCAGGACAGCGCGACGAAACAGCTCCGCGCGCGTGTCGGGCATCCCCTCTGGTTCCTTCGCCGCCTCAAGCAGCATCACGAGGGTCTGCGGGATCGCGGCGAGCGCCTCGACGTCCCGCTCCGCGACGGCCGCGAGGAACTTGTCGTCATCGAGGCCCTCGGCCAAGGCGGCGCGTGCCGCGTCGCGCTCCGTCAGCTGCGCCAACGTGAGGTGGAGGGGGACGTCGTCGGCTCGCCGGCCCCACAGCTCGCGAAGTTCGCTGTCGAAGTCCTCGATCCAATCCGCGCTGCGACTGACGACCCGTAGGCGAAGCCGCGAAAGGGCGTCCGGCCCGACCTTGCGGAGCTCGCCAACTAGCGCTTTGTGTACTGCGCGGAGGTGTAGGAGGGCCTCGTCGAAGCTGTCCAGAAAGAGATGGAGGGTCTTCCCCTGCTCGACCCACTCGCCCCAGGCCGCATCACCTGTGAGCTCCGTTCGGATTGCACTGGTCTCAGTCTCCTTGCCGAGGTCGAGGTACTGGACGCGCTCGGCCTCGCGCGCCTCCGCCTTCAAGGCGAGAACCGCTGCGCGCACCGCGCGGGTCTTGCCGAGGCCCGGCTCGCCAAGTAGGACGACGCACGGATGCTCGCGCAGCTCGGCGAGGGTCCAGCACTCAATTTCGGGCAGATAGGCCTTCCTGCGGTCATCGGGCGCTACAAAGAACTGCTCGAAGCCCTCATCAATCGCGACCTCCGGTGGGACCCAGAAGCGCTCCCACCGGTAGCCAGCTTCCGGGGCGGGCGGCTCGGGGCCGTCAGGACGCTCGACTGAATCGCGGTCTGTCTGATCGGGTGCGATCCGCCTACGGTAGCCCGCGCACATACGGCGAAACGAACCGGCATAGAGGTTGAGGAAGTCGCCTGCCGCACCTTCGATGCGGAGAGAGCCTTTCGAAACTGCGGTGCCACCTGCTCGAACGCACCGGGCACCCCAGCGCCGCTCGTGCCGCAGCGCTATCCCCCGAGGAGACGCGTCCGAATGCGCTCCCATTCGTCTGGATCGGGCGTGAATCCCAACTCGCCGGGAGGCACCCCCACCCACTCGCCGTCCTGCCAGACGTACCAGGTATTCGGCTCGAAGTCGATTTCGCGAGCCTTGCGAAAGGCCTCATCCGGATGACTCGAACGCAGGAAGATGCGCTCTCCGGTCTCCGGGTGCTGCAGCTCGATCTCCGCCTCAACCATCTCCGGCGGAACGTCTGGACAACGCTCGCGCGCATCCTCGCCGAGCTTCCGTGCGACCCGTTTCCATGCATCCTCGCCGGCAGCCGTGAAGAAGGCGTCGAGAAACGCCCTAAGTGAGCGGTAGGCCAGACCGCCGACGACAAGGATCACGAAAACACCGACGCCGTCGCCGATTGGAAGCGGCGGGAACGTCCGTGGCCGCGCGTCGATCCCTTCATCGGCGAGGATCGCACGAACCCGCTCCATGTGCGCCTCGGGCGTCCCCTCGGTGAACCAAGCGTCGAGCTCTATGACCACAACGACGAAGGATTGCGGTTTCCGGCGCGCGCGTGCCGGACCACGGGAAGCCAGGTGGGCCTGGCTCGAGCGAGCGGCCGCGATCGCGTCATGGCGGCTCTAGGCGGCTAGGTCACTGCCTGGCTGTTCAAGGAACCTGATCCGAACTTCTCGCGATTCGTCCCCGAGACGGGCATTGAGATCGTCGGACGTCATCTTTCGCATGGATGACTGGACGGCCGCGGCTGGCGAGTAACCGTCGATGAGCTCGGTGGATAGCGGAAGCCAGGGACCAGGACCGCCGCGAACGGTGACGCCAGGCCGATGGAGCCAATGTCGTTCTGCCTCAGCAATCGAAAACGCGTTGAGGTTTCGCGCATGGTGAACTCCGCAGTTGAGTGGAATCGGCAGATCGGGTCGGTCCGCCCACGCCATCAACAGAGCGGCGTCGGGCGCAACTGGAAGCCGAACCTCGAGGAAGTTGAGGAGTCCCGTCGTTCCAGGATCCACTCGTTGTGGGAACCGGCCACCCGAGGCGATCGGCCACGCGCAAACTGGGTGGTCCGCCAACGCAAGACAAGGACTCTCGAACGAGAGAAGGCACCAGGTCATCGAGCCAATTGCGGAACCAGCCTTCGCGCCGGTCTGAAGCATCGTAAGTAGCTTCGGCGTGTGGTCGATGTGCGCTTTGACATGCGCGTCATAGACCTCTTCTTCGCTCACGCCGTGCTCCTCGGCCTTAGCGCGGAAATCACCCGACTCCAAGTGCTTCAGATAGGTATTCCGCGTGAACTCTTCGTGAAAGTCGAACCACCGTGGTCCCCTGACGAGCTGGACTCCCACATATGTCGCAACTCGGAGCTTTTCGTTCGCGTTCAGCGGCCATCGCTCACGGAGCCCTTGAAGGATCGGCGCCGCCTGATCATCGATGTCCGCCAGCGAGACGGTCTCGATGTCGTCGGTTTTCTCGCCGCTGGGTCGGACTCTGAGATAGAGGTCCCGCTCGACCGCGACATTGACCGGACGTGTCTCGAATTCGTCGCCGTCGACTGCAACCACGGCAGCCTTCCCGCGGTCATCTGTGAACGGCCGCTGAGCAGCTTGCGGAAGGAAGTGGTGTCGATGCGAAAGATCCCCCACACGACCAGAGTAGGGCGCTGGTCGGTGGCCTCCGCTGCTGGCGAGCCCGCGTTTCGCAGACGCGGGGTCGCGACTTTCATCGCCCGCGCATAGCTGGCGGAAATCTGTGCGCCAGTTTGTGCGCCAGTGACACCCCCTCGACTGCCCCTTTTGGCGGCTTTGAGCGGTTCAACGCGAAGCCGCGAAAACGGCTCCAGCAAGCCGGATTCGATTGCCGGAGCCCAAGGCGCCTGCCGGAATCGAACCGGCGTAAACGGCTTTGCAGGCCGCTGCGTAACCACTCCGCCAAGGCGCCGCGCCGGGCAAGCGTAGCGGGGCGCCGGGCGGCCGTTAGTGTGCTGCGGTGGCCGCGATCGAGCTCAAGCGCGAGGGGCCGATCGCCTATCGGGAGGCGCTTCCGGAGGGCGAAGAGACCGGTCCGCCGGTGGTGCTCGTGCACGGCTTTCCGGAGAGCTCGCGGATGTGGGTGGCGGTGATGGAGGCGCTCGCGGCGGCCGGCCGGCGCAGCGTCGCGCCGGACCTGTACGGGCTCGGCGACTCCGCCGACGACGCGCCGCAGACCTTCGAGCACAACCTCGAGACGTTCACCGAGCTGGTCGAGACGCTCGGGCTCGAGCGCGTCGCGATCGTCGTCCACGACTGGGGAGGGTTCATCGGCCTCGCCTGGGCCTGCGAGCACCCGGATGCGGTCGAGGCGCTCGTGCTCAGCGACACCGGCTTCTTCGCCGACGGCAAGTGGCACGGGATGGCGCAGGCGATCAGGAGCGACCAGGGAGAGCAGATCGTCTCGGCGCTCGACCGTGACGGCTTCGCGGCCGTGCTGCGATCGGGCGGCGAGGCCTTCAGCGAGGAGGACGTCGACGCGTACTGGAAGCCGTTCGCCGAAGGCCGCGGACAGAAGGCGACGCTCGAGTTCTATCGCTCGATGGACTTCTCCAAGCTGGCGCCGTATGAGGGCAAGCTGGCGCAGCTCGGCGTGCCGACACTGATCCTCTGGGGCTCAGACGATCCCTTCGCCACGCTCGCGGCAGCGCACAGATTCGAGCGCGAGATTCCCGGATCGGTGCTGGTGGTCGAGAAGGCCGGCCACTTCGTCTACGACGAGCAGCCGCGGCGCTGCGCCCAGGAGATCGTCGGCTTCCTCACGTAGGCGATTCGTCGCGCGGCGCGATCATCAGCGCCCGCCCCACCGCCAGCGTCTCGCCCTCACCTGACAGGACTGCGACGCCGGCGTGCCGCTTGCGGCCATCGGTCTCGATCGGCCAGGCCGTCACCACGTGCTCCTCGCCCGCGGCGACCGGGGCGTCGATCCGCCCGGTCAGCCGGGCGAGCACGCTCATGCCCAGCTCCTGACCGAGATACGAGGCAAAGAAGGTGGGGCAATCGAGCACCGCCCAGACGAACTCCGGCCGCACGTGGCCGCGCTCATCGGCGGTCCAGGGCGCGGGCGTCCACGGCGAGGCGACGAGCTCGCGGCCCTCGACCTCGCCCGCGAACACCCCGAAGGCGTCCTCGCGCGCCCGCCCGCAGACGAAGCATCGGGAAAACACGCCGTCGGACAGTCCCCGATAGCGCTCGGCGGCCCGGCGCGCCTGGTCGACGTCCACCGGCGCCGGCACCTCGACCTCCGGCTCCGCGGCGCGCGCTTCCGCCACCACCAGGTCCTCACCGTCGAGCAGCTGCACCCGGCCGTCGGACTCCCGGACGACGTCGAGCGACTTCTCGAGCGGCACAGGGCGCCTGAGGGTGACCTCGGCTGTTCCCTCCAGGAAGCCGGCGACGACGCCCGCGACGTAGCCGCCGTTACCGCTCTCCAGCGGCCCGTTGAACCGGCTCGGGATCGAAACCTGCATCGCGGGCGGCGGAGCTACCGGGGCGCCCGCGCGGTCACGGCCCAGGTCGACGCCGGGGCGATGACGGCGCCGCCGTCGACCACAAAGTCGGCGAGCATCTTGCGCAGGTCGGCGGCGATCGTCGGCCTGATCTCATCAACCCTGTCGCCCCACATCCGCAGCACCTCGGCGCCGGGGCCGAGCGCCAGGTTGAAGCCGACGGCGTGCTCGAGGTCATTGCCGATCTTGTAAGGCAGGTCCTGACGAGCGAGACGGATGTCTTCATAGCCGGCGTGCACGAGCACGTCGGTCACCGTGTCGGCGTTCGCCATCGAAAACGGGCCGGGTCCGCAGCGCGGCGCGTCGGACTCCTCCGGCTCGTCGAGATACTCGGCGACCACCAGCTCGGCCCGGTGCATGAACTCGTTGTCGAGCTTGCGTCGCCACACCACCATGTTCAGCAGCCCGCCGGGGGCGAGCGCCTCGCGCACGTTGCGAAGCGCGGCTACCGGATTGGCGAAGAACATCGTCCCCATGCGAGAGAACGCGTAGTCGAAGGTCTGATCGAACTTCGTCGTCTCGACGTCGCGGGTCGCGAAGCTGACGTTCTCGAGCCCCGCCTCGGCCGCCTCCTCGATCGCCGTCTGGATCATCCGCTCGGCTACGTCAACGCCGTGCGCATGACCGGCGGGGCCGACGATATCCGCGAGTCGCACGGTCGTATCGCCGAGTCCGCAGCCGATGTCGAGCACGCGATCGCCCTCGCGGGGCGGGTTGGCCGCCAGGGCTCTCTCTCCGTGGTCGCGCAGCCCCTCGGCGACGAGGTCGCGGTACTCGACCCAGATCTCGTACAGCGGCCCGTTCCAGGCCTCGGTCGCCTCGACGTTGTCCTCGACTGTCCGGATCGCGTCGGCCACGCCGGTCCAGTCTACGGCGGCACGGCAGGTCAACCGCACGTCCGCGACACTTCACCCGTGGATGGCGTGGAGCTGATCGACCCTGCGCCTTCGATTTGTGACGTCGGCAGAGGAGGGCACAGCGATGGAAGCCACAACCGAGACCAGCTCAAAGCTCGACCCCTCGTTCGTGGAGGACTGGGGCAGGCGCTATCTGGATGCCTGGAACTCGCTCGATGCCGACGCGGTCGCGGCGCTGTGCACCGAGGACGTGGTCTGGGACGACCCGGGCCTGCCGGAGCCGGCCCGCGGGCGTGAGGGCGTGCGAGCGTTCGTGCGCGCCACCGAGCGCGCGTTTCCCGACTTTTACGTCGAGGAGCTCGGGCGGCCTCACCTCTCGGCCGAGGAAGCGCGCGTCCTGGGCCGTTACCGGATGACCGGCACGATGCTCGGACCCTGGGAGTACACGAACCTCGCGCCGACCGGGCGTCGGATCGAGGTGCTCGGGGTCGACGAGTGGACCTTCACCGGCGAGCTGATGTCCGGCTACCGGACCTACTACGACTCAGTCGCCATGGCGCGCCAGCTCGGAGTCCTGCCACCCGTGGGCAGCGGCGCCGATCGGGCCATGGCCCGCCTTCAACACCTGCAGGCGCGTTTTCAGCGGCGCAAGCCCTAGTCGTAGTTGTTGATCATCCGAACGTTGAGCCACAAGGCCACCACGCCGAGCGCACCAACCACCGCGAACCCGGGCCAGATGTCCGCCCAGTGGAGATCGACGAGGATCAGCGACCGCAGCGCCTCCATCAGATAGGTGACCGGGTTGATCGTCGCGGCGACTTCCATCGGCTCGGTGAGCAGCTCCCGCGGGACGAAGTTCGGGGTCAGGAACAGCAGCGGGAAGAAGATCAGGCTGCCCGAGTTCGTCGCCGCGGCGCTGCGCGTCTTGAGCGCGATCAGCTGCATGAACCCGGCGTAGACCACACCCCAGAGCGCGCTCAGGCCGATCAGCAGGACAAAGCCCAGCGGCCCGCTGGCGATCGTGATTCCGAACGGCAGCGCGAGCAGCACGATGATCGTCGAGATCGCCACGCACTTCCCCCCTTCTGCCACCAGGCGCCCGAGGACCATCGAATACCGCGGGATCGGCATCGCTCGCAGCTTGTCGAAGTAACCGCCCTCGATCTCCTCGACCAGGAACAGCGCGGAGATTCCGAACGAGGCCGCCAGCAGCAGCGTGATCGGCAGCTGGAAGGCGCCGTATCCCTGTCCCTCGAGGAACCCCGTCTCCTCGGAGGGAAAGATCTCCGCCGCCTGGCCGGTGTTGACGACGAGGAAGAAGACCGGAATGAAGAAGGTCATGAACAGCGCATCGGGCTGGCGGATCGCCTCCCGCAATGCCCGCTGCCCGAGTGCGATCGTGGCGCTCATGCGGCCACCTCCTGGACCTCGCCGGCGGCGCGGTCGCGGGTACGCCCGGTCGCGTCGAGGAAGACGTCGTCGAGTGTGGGATTCTCGATCCCGGCGCGCTCGCGCAGCTCGGCCTTGAGATGCTGGGGCGTGCCCTCGCGCACGATCAGGCCGTCATCGATGATCGCGAGCCGGTCGCAGAGTTGATCGGCCTCCTCCAGGTACTGGGTGGTGAGGAACACCGTGGTGCCGTGCGCGTTGATCCGGCGCAGCTCCTCCCAGATCGTCAGCCGGCTGGCCGGGTCGAGGCCCGTGGTCGGCTCGTCGAGGAAGAGGACCTCGGGCTCGTGGACCAACGACGCCGCCAGGTCGAGCCGGCGCTCCATACCGCCGGAGTAGCCCTTGATCACCCGGTCGGCGGCGTCCTCGAGCTCGACCAGCGCCAGCAGCTCCTGCGCGCGCGCCTTGGCCTGCGCCGCGTCCAACCCGAACAGCCGCCCGTGCAGGATCAGGAGCTCGCGGCCCGTCTGGCGCGGGTCCAGGCCCGCCTCCTGAAGCGCGACGCCGATCCGGCGGCGGGCTTCATCCGGGTCGCCGGCCACGTCGACGCCCGCCACCTCCGCGCGCCCGGAGGTGATCGACAGCAGGGTCGTGAGCATGCGCACGGTCGTCGACTTGCCGGCTCCGTTCGGCCCCAGAAAGCCGAAGATCTCGCCGGTGCGGATCTGCAGGTCCACCCCGCGCACGGCCTCGACCGCGCCCTCACGGCCGCTGTAGTGCTTGACGAGGTCCTCGGCCAGGACGGCCGGGCCTCCGTACGTCTCGTTCATCTCGCTCCTGGTTAGCAGTCTCGCGATGGCGTGTTGTTTTGACCGCGAAAACGCGCGGAACTAATCGCCCCCTACCTGCCGCTTCGAATTACGCGGTTGCCGCGGCGTCCCCCTGGGTGGCGAGGTCCTTGTTCTCGGGAACGTACTTGCTGGCGATGAACGTGGCGCCCTGCGGGTCGTTGATGACCGTCATCCGCACCCACGGGGCATCGAAGGGCGGCACGATCACGTTGCCGCCGAGCTCGGCGGCCTTCTCCGCCGTCGCGTCGGCGTCGTCGACCGCGAAGGTCACGCTCCAATGTGGAGGCGTGTCGGGCTGGTCATCCGGGATCGGGTTGATGCTCGCGACGACGTCCTCGAACCCCGGCGGTCCCCCGGCCTCTGCGACCTGCTCGCGCAGGCCGGGGTGATAGCTCTCCAGGTGATCGCCATAGCCCGGCAGCGTCCACATCTCGACACCGCCGCCGAGCGCCAGCGTCGTCCAGCCGAACACCGAGCCGTAGAACGCCTTCGCGCCCTGTGCGTCGCGGGTGTTGAGGCCGTTGAAGTTCAACGAGCCGTGCTCGTTGACGACCTGCGCACCGCGGTTCTCCTTCGCTTGCCAGACGCAGAACACCGCGCCCTCGGGATCGGCGAAGACCGCCATGCGCCCGGCGTCCATGACGTCGAAGGGCTCCATCAGCACGTTGCCCCCGGCGTCGCGGACCTTCGACGCCGTGTCGTCGGCGCTCTCGACCCAGATGTATGTGTTCCACATCGCCATCGGCGGGGCGCCCTCCGGCGTCGACCCGACCGCGGCCACGCTGCCGCCGTGCAGCCGGCCGATGAAGTACTTGCGCTCCGACCCCGGCGGCATCACGTCCTCGAACTCCCAGCCGAAGATGCCGCTGTAGAAGTCGAGCACGGCCTCCGGGTCGGGGTGGCTGGTGTCAACCCAGCAGGGGACGCCGGGGATGTATCCGTCTCGCTCGGGCATGCTGCTCCTCTCGATATTTCAGGCTCGACAACACCCTACGCCCCCGTTCGGGGCGGGGCGTGTCCCCGAGGTGAACGCCAGCCCGCGTCAGCGCTCCGGCGCGAGCCGTTCGGCAAGCCACGCGACCAGCGGCGCGTAGCGGGGGGTGAGGCCGCCGTGCTTGCCCGCAAAGAGCTCGAAGCGATGATCGATGGCAGCCGTCGCGAGGCGCTCGTGGAGCATCGCCGTCCCCACGTAGAGCCGATATTCGTCCTGGAGGCCGCACTCAAGCGAGATCGCCCGCATCGATCGCAGATCGTCGAGGTGATCCTCGATCATCCGCACCGGGTCGAGCGCCAGCCACCGCGCCCAGACGTCCTCGCGCAGCGACCCGTCGGCGGGTGAGAACGGCAGCTCGGGCTCGCCGTCGGGCCCGGGTGAGTAGCAGGCGGCCATCGCGATCGTGTTCACCGCGGCGAAGACCTCTTCCGACGGGCTCGGGTCGGCGAGCATCGTCTTCCAGAACTCCTCGATCGAGTCGTGCTCGCGCAGGATCGCCCAAGACACCGGGAAGTCGGGCAGGTAGCAGTACTCGAACGCCGCATCGCCGGAGACGTCGCCGAGCCCACCCCAGAGGTCGGGGCGCAGCATCGGCAGCACCAGCGCGCCGTAGCCGCCCGAGGACTTGCCCTGGACCGCCCGGCCGTCGCGCTCGGCGAGCGTCGCAAAGCGCTCGTCGACGAACGGGACGAGCTCGTCGCAGAGGTAGGTCAGGTAGTTCCCCGTCCCGGCCGAGTCGAGGAACTGCGAGCCGCCATAGCCGGTCCAGCAGTCCGGCATCGGCATCACCATCGGCCGGCACTCGCCGGCAGCAATCAGTCGGTCGACGTCCTCGACGAACGTCGACTGATAGGCGGTGCGGTTCCGCCACATATCGATCTGCCCGGTCATCCCCTGGATCGCCCAGACGGCCGGGTAAGGCCCTTCGTCGGGCCAGCCGGGCGGCGTGTAGACGTAGAGCGGCCGTGACGCCGGGTCACGGAGCGGGTTGTCGCGCAGGGCCTCGCTCTCGAAGGTGAGCTCGTGCAGCTCCCCGGCGAGGTCGCGCCCCCACGGATCGTGCTCAGGTGACCTGATCAAGCTAGGATCGCCTCAGCTCTCGTGTCTGGCAGCACTTGGGCGAGAAGGGAATCACACCTTGAGTTGGCGACCGAAGCTCGGACCGATCGCGGGTGTCCTGGCGGCACTCGTGCTCGTGTTCGCGTCGCAAGCCCAGGCCCGCGACGTGGCGAAGTTCAAGGTGCTCTCCATCAGCGGCACTACGAACGGCGCTCGCGATGTGGTCTACGAGCCCTCCAACTACGGATCCTGCTCGTTCTCCCAGAGAGAGCGCATCAGCTTTCACAGCACCGAGCCGACCACCGCTTATGCCTTCACCAGCAAGGCGCACGGCAGCCGGCGGGTCGAATGGTGGTCGGAGCCGGACTTCGTCGGCAACCTCACCTATGTAGAGGTGCCGGGCGAAGTGACCATCTCGCGCTCGGCCACGTACCACCAGACCAACTACGTGGATCCGGACACGGGCGAGACCACCCCCGGCTGCTACAACGAACGATCGCCCGTGGACTGCACCGTCCAGAGGACCCTGCGGGCAACGCTGAACATCGGGGGCACGTCGGACAGCGATGAGAGCACATACGTCCAGCTATCGCTGCCCCCGCGCGATTGGAGCGAGGTGGACGAAGCGTGTCCTGTCGAGATCTTCTCCTCGGGCAGTGACGACCCGAGGCTGTTTGCGCGCGACGACCTGTTCAAGCGCAGGCCGAAGCGGCTCGGCGACACGGACCGTGTCGAGGCGCCGGTCTTCGACAACTCCAGCGACAACACCAGCTCCACCGGGAGCATCGTCCAAGAGCTCGCCGGCGAACTGAAGCGCAAGAAGCTGAAGCCTTGAGGGGCGCGACGACCTAGACTGGGTCCAGGCTCAGCCGCCTAGGCGGCCGCGAGCCACTCCTCGAAGCTGGGGCCGGCGAGCTTCGCGCCCGGGTTGGGCAGCGCGGCGCCCTCTGCATAGGCCGCGGCGTCAGGGTCGTCGGGCTCCGCCAGCGGACCGCCGCGGACCTCGCGGATCTCGATCGAGTCACCTCGGCTGGCGAAGAGCGCGGCGGCCACATCGGCGAGACGCTCCGCCCGGGGGCCGGCGACTTCGGTGATCCTGCCGTTCTCGATCTCCGGTTCCTCGGCCGCATCGGCGAGAGCTTCGGCGACAACGCGGGCGGCCACGAGCTGCGTTCGCATCTCGGGCAGATAGGCGACGCCGTCCTGGATCGTCCACCCGACCAGCGGATCGACGAACTCGTGGAACTGCGCCGCGCGAACGATCCGGACCGGGAGCGGGCCTTCGAGCAGCGCCTGCTCCTGCGCCACCTTCGCCGCGTTGTAGCCGCCCTCGAACTTGTCGATGCCGATGATCGAGACGACGACGATCCGGTTCGCCCCGGCAGCGGCGCCGGCTCGCTGGAGATTCCGTGCCGAGGCAGTGAAGAATGCGGTCGCCTCCGCCTGGTCGGGCGAGGGTCCCGTGGCGGTATCGACAATGGTCTCGACCCCGGCCAGCGCCTCGTCCAGGCCCTCGCCGCTGACCACGTCGACGCCCTTGGAGCGCGCGATCTGGACCACATCGTGTCCACGCTGCTCGAGGATCTCGACGAGGTGCGATCCGACCCGGCCGGTGGCTCCGGTGACGGCAATCTTCTGGCTCTTGTGTTCGGCCTGCATCGTTCTTCCTTTCTCAGTGTCGGCGGCGCATTACGCCTCTTCACCCAGACGACGAACGGGACCAGCTCAGATCGACAGGGCGTGATGCCGCTCGAGCTCGGCGAGGGCGTCGGACCAGCCTTCCGTGTGGCCGGCGCGGGATTCCTCGTCGGGTAGGCCGGCCTGGTGGATCTCGACCATCGTCGAACCGCTCCCCAGGGGCTCGAACGTGACGGTGACGACGGAGTCCCGGTGGTCGGTCGCGCCTGAGGACCAGGTGAAGACGAGCCGGCTGGGCCGGTCGATCTCCAGGTAGGTCCCCCGGTGGAGGAGGTCGCTTTGGTCGCGGACCATGACGATGCGGAACTCGCCGCCCTCGCGCGGATCGGTCTCGGCCCGGGTCTCGCTGATCACCCGCGGCCGCATCCATGCCCCAAGGCTCTCGGCATCGAGCCAGGCGTCGAAGAGCGTCTCGGCTGGAGCGGCGATCTCGCGCCGCACGGTCAAGGTGAACGCGTCGGCGGCGCTCATTTCGGCTCCTTCCCGGCTTCGCGGGTAGTGACGAAGCGGTCGAGCGAGGCGAGCTGGTCGCTCCAGAAGCGGCGGTAGTGCTCGATCCACGCGGCTGCCTCCGCGAGCGGCTCCGCCTCGAGGCTGAGGATGTGCTCGCGCCCACGGACGTCGCGGCGCACCAGACCCGCGCCCTCGAGCACCCGGATGTGCTTCGAGGTCGAGTTGAGTGAGATCGGAAAGTCGCGGGCGAGGTCGGTGACGCGGGCGTCCGAATCCGCGAGCCGGGCGAGGATCGCGCGGCGCGTCGGATCGGAGACCGCGGCGAACACGCGGTCCAGTGTCGCTGTTGTCACAGCTCCTCGACCGGGACGCCGGCGACGTGGGCGAGCGGCGTCATGTCGCGCTCCCTGCGGCGCTGCGCGCGCGCTCGTCGGCCGCGATCAGTGTCTCGTCGTCGAGCGGCAGCGGGGGCGGGTCGGCCTCGTACTCGTCGTGTCGCCGCCACCATGCGGAGTCGCCCTGCGGATAGCCCTCGGGCGAGTCCTCCCACTCCTCCTGGCGGCCGAGCGGCGTGATGTCGAGGAAGCTGAACATGCTGCCCAGGGCCTCGTCGCCGCGCCCGTCGACGAAGTAGGTGCGATAGATCCGATCCCCTGCCCGCAGGAAGACGTTGGTGCCGTGCCACTCGTCGACGCCGAAGTCCTTGTCGAAGTCCTCGATGATCGTGTACCAGGGGATTTGCTCCCAGCCCATCTTCTTCTGCAACTGCTGGATGTCCGCCTGCGGTGCGCGCGAGACGTGCGCGACCGTCGTGTCGCGCGCGTTCACATGCGCCGGATGGGCGCGCTGGTCGGCCATCATCGAGCAGCCCGGGCAGCCCTTCTCAGGCCAGCCGCTCACACCCGGCTCGTAGAAGAAGCGGTAGATGATCAGCTGCCGGCGGCCCTCGAACATGTCGAGCAGGCTCACCCGCCCGTCCGGGCCCTCGAATTCGTAGTCCTTCTCGAGCAGCATCCGCGGCATCCGGCGGCGCTCGGCCGCCAGCGCGTCACGCGCGTGGGTGAGCTCCTTCTCCTTCACCAGCAGTGCGTCACGCGCCTCCTGCCACTCTTGCTCACTGACGATCGGCGTTAGTTCCATGGGTCCTCCTCGAGCTCCTGCGGATATTCACCCTAAAGGATGAATATAGCAATGGTCGTCCCTTAGGGTCCGGACCATGGCTCACGGCACCCACGACTTCGAGGACGACGCGCGCAACGAGCGCGTCCTCATCTGGGTCAACGGCGAGCTGGTGCCGCGCGAGCGGGCGGTCGTGTCGGTGTTCGATGCGGGCTTCGTCCTCGGTGACGGTGTCTGGGAGGGTCTGCGCGTGCGGGCGGGTCATCCCGCCTTCCTGGAGCGCCATCTCGATCGCCTCTACGAGGGCGCCAAGGCGATCATGATCGACGTCGGCCGCAGCCGCCGCGAGCTCACCGAGGCGATCTACTCCACGCTGCGGGCAAACGACATGATCGACGCCGTGCACGTGCGGCTGATGGTCACCCGCGGCGTCAAGCGCACGCCATACCAGGATCCGCGCGCGACGATCGGGCCCGCGACCATCGTGATCATCGCCGAGCACAAGGAGCCGCTGCCGGCGACGGTGACCGAGGGCATCACGCTCTTCACGACGCACGTGCGCCGGGGCACGCCCGACACGCTCGACCCCAAGCTCAACTCGCACTCCAAGCTCAACGACGTCACCGCCTGCATCCAGGCCTACACCGCCGGCGCCGACGAGGCGCTGATGCTCGACCCGCATGGGTTCGTTGCGACGTGCAACTCGACGCATTTCTTCCTCGTCGTCGGGTCTGACGACGCACCGGAGGTGCTGACCTCGGACGGGCGCTACTGCCTGGCCGGGATCACGCGCGCCAACGTGCTGGAGCTCTGCCATGCCAACGGCATTGCGGCGCGGCAGACGACGTTCAGCCTCACGGATGTCTACTCCGCCCGCGAGGCGTTCGTCACCGGCACCTTCGCCGGCGTCGTTCCGGTGCGATCCGTGGACGGTCGCACGATCGGCGATGGCCGCCGGGGGCCGATGGTCGAGCGCCTTCAGGCCCTGTACGGCGAGCTCGTCGACGCCGACGTCGCCGCACGCGTCGCACCATGAGCGACGACGTCCGCGTGGCGATGTGGTCCGGCCCGCGGAACATCTCCACAGCGATGATGCGCGCGTTCGAGAACCGGCCCGACACGGTGGTCGTCGACGAGCCGCTGTATGCGGCGTACCTCGACCGGACCGGCATCGACCACCCGGTACGCGAGGCGGTCATCGCCTCCCAGCCCACCGACCTCGCCGCGGCGGTCGCCGGACTCTCCGCGCCGTTGCCATCCGGCTGCCGCGTGCACTACGCCAAGCACATGGCGCATCACGTCTCGCGCGACATGGACCTGCGCTGGACCTTTGCCTTTCGCAACGTGTTGCTGATCCGCGACCCGGCCGAGGTGGTCGCTTCGTACGTGCGGAACAGGGAGAGCTGCGAGCCCGACGACATCGGACTGCCGCAGGAGGGGTGGCTGATGGATCTGTGGGATGAGAATGGCGTCGAGGTGCCGATCCTCGACGCGCGCGATTTCCTGGGCGCGCCCGACGCGTATCTGCGCTGGCTCTGTGACTGGCTGGGCATCCCGTTCACGGCCCGGATGCTGTCCTGGCCACCGGGCCCGCGCCCTTCCGACGGCGTGTGGGCGCCGCACTGGTACAACGCCGTCTGGTCGTCCACGGGGTTCGAGCCCTGGCGCCCGCGGGAGACGGTCCTCTCCGACCACGACGCCGCCGTCGCCGAGGCGTGCCGCCCGATCTACGCGGCGCTGCACGCCCGGCGGGTGCAGGTGTGAGAAGAGGGTCTGACATGCAGCTCACCGTCGCGCTCGCAGCCGAAGAGGCGGCGGGAGCCCAGGCGCTGCGGTTGCTGGTCCGGCGCGGCCACCGCGTCGCCGCCGTCTTAAGCGATTCTCGGGGTGGCGACACGGGCGCCACGGTTGCCAACGTCGCGGCTGGTTTCGGTATTCCGGTGCGCCCGGCGAAAGAAGTGCGCGATCCGGCCCTCGCCGGTGAGCTGCGGGCGACCGGCGTGCAGCTGCTGCTCAATGTCCACTCGCTTTACATCGTCGAGGACGAGGTGCTGGCAGCGCCGACCCTGGGCGCATACAACCTCCACCCCGGTCCGCTTCCCGAGCGCGCCGGCCTGTACACACCGAGCTGGGCGCTCTATCTGGGCGACGAGCTCCACGGAGTGACCTTGCATCGGATGACGCCAGGCGTCGACGAGGGGCCGATCGCCTTTGCTGAGCGCTTTGAGGTCGGACCGCGCGACACGGCGCTCGAGGTGATAACGCAGTGCGTGCGCCGTGGCCTGGCGTTAGTGGACCGATTGCTCGACCTTGCCGAGCGCGGCGAGCCGATCCCCGCCCATCCTCAGGACCTCACCCGCCGTCGCTGGTTCGGCGCCGGACCGCCCGAGGGTGGCCGTCTGGATTGGGACCGCCCGGCGGGCCAGGTCGCGGACTTCGTGCGCGCCTGCGACTACGGGCCATTCCCGTCACCCTGGGGGTTCCCCCGCTGCGCAGCGCCTCGGGAGGAGGTCGCGATCGCCGCGGCGGAGGCATTGCCGGAAAGGACTGAGGCGCAACCCGGCACCGCCGCGGCTGCGGGCCACGGCGGCATGCTCGTCTCGGCGGCGGACACCTGGGTGCGCGTCGATCGGTTAGAGGTCGCGGGCGCACGGATTGCGGCGGCGGACGTGTTACGCCCCGGTGACCGGCTCCGTCCGGCCCGGAGCCCCGAGTGACGGGACGTGCGATGACCGACTTGGCCGACGTCGTTCTGGGGATCTTCCGTGAGGAGCTCAACGTGGAGGTTCCGGGGCTGGATGTGGACGTGATCGAGACGGGACTGCTCGACTCCCTTGGCCTGGTCACGCTGGTGTTCGAGGTCGAGCGGCGCTGCGGAGTGGAGATCCCATTTGAAACGCTGGAGATCGACGACTTCCGCACGGTTCGCTCGATTGTCCGTGTTGTGGACGCGCGGCGGGCCGAATCGGCGAAGTAACGACCGCGGTCATTTTCCCTTCGCGAGATCGAGGTCCTCGCGCAGCGCGCGCCGGTCGATCTTGCCGTTTGCGTTCGTGGGCAGCGCGTCGAAGGCCAGCCAGCGCGTCGGCAGCATGTAGGTCGGCAGCGTGCGAGCCAGCGCGGCGCGGAGGCGCGAAGGTGCCACCTCCCGCTCACGCGGCACATAGGCGCAGCAGATGACGTTGGCCTCGAAGCCGTCGGTCTCCACCGCCACCACGGCGCATTCGCGCAGCTCGCCGAGCGCGTTGAGCGCGGTCTCGATCTCGCCGAGCTCGATCCGGTACCCGCGATGCTTGATCTGCGAGTCGACGCGGCCAGCGCAACGGAAGAGGCCGTCCTCGCCGACCCAGCCGAGGTCGCCGGTGCGGTACATCTGGGCGTTACTGCTTGGGTCCGGCACGAACGCGGCCTCGGTCGTCGCCGCGTCGCGCCAGTACCCCGGGCTCAGACCGACCCCCGCGATGAAGATCTCCCCGATCTGGCCTCGCGGCAGCGGCCGGCGCTCCTCGTCGAGCACGAGCAGCCTCTCGCCGGGGCACGCCACGCCGATCGGGACCGGCTTCGTCTCATCCTCCGGGACTGCGGGAACGTCCCAGTAGCTCGAGGCGATGGTCGTCTCGGTGGGCCCATAGAGGTTCGTGTAGCGAGCGTGGGGCACGCGGCGCATCCATTCAGCGAGGACCGGGGTCGGCATCGCCTCACCACAAAACAAGACGCGCTTCAGCGTCGGGAGGTCGCCCTGCTCGATGACCCCGGAGCGAAGCATGAACGCGAGCGTCGAGGGGACCGAGAACCACTGGTCCAGGGCGTTGTCACGGATGAAGTCCGCCAGGGCGCCAGGCAGCATGTTCGCCGGCCCGGGCACTAGATGAAGCTCCGCGCCCGCCTTCAGAGTCGCGTAGACGTCGAAGGTCGAAAGGTCGAACTGCAGCGGCGGGTGTCCGGAGATTCGCTCACCGCGGGCGATGCCGAAGTGCTCCACCGCCCAGGCGACGAAGGCGCCCACCATCGCGTGCGTGATCTGAACGCCCTTGGGGGTGCCGGTCGAACCGGAGGTGAACAGGATGTGGGCGAGCTGCTCGGAGCTTCCTTCGGCCTCAAGTGGATCGTCCGCTAGACCGGCCCAGTCGGCTGGGCCGTAGTCAGCGATCGGGCGCCGGCCACCGGACCACTCGGGATCGACGGAGACGACCCGAACCCCGTCGAGCGCACCCCCGCCGGCGAGCGCGTCGAGCAATCCAGCCGCAGGGCCAGCCGCGAGCACGGCGCGCGGCTCAGCGGCGCCGATCACCCGAGCGACTCTCGGTGCCGGGCCGCCGAGGTCAACGGGGACGTATGCGGCCCCGACTTCGAGCACGCCGTGCATGCCGATGATCGCAGCCGGCGATTTCGGCACCAAGAGCGCGACGCGGTCGCCGGGCTGCACTCCGGCCTCGAGGAGGACACGCGCAAGTCGCCGGCTCTCGGAGACCAGGCGGCCGTAGCTGAGGTGCTCGTCGCCGAGCACGATCGCGGTCGCGCTCGGATCGCGGGCCGCCGAGCTGGCGGCATAGTGATGTAGGAGCTGACTCACCCCCCGCGCACGCGGGCGTGCTCGAAGGCGATGCCGGTGTGTTCAAGCTCCTCGCGGTTGGGCGGGATATCGAGGATGAAGGTGGCGAAACCCGCAGCCACGTAGCCGGCAAGCTCGGCTCCGACCCGCTCGTGGCTGCCGACCAGATACGGGCAGAAGGTCTGGCCCTGGTTGAACGGCCCGAGCCAGTAAGGGCTCCCGTCTTCCCCCTCATCACGCCCGGAGAGATCCCGATGCCAATGAGAGTCGGAGACCTTCATCGCCAGCTGATGCTCGATCTCGCCGCGACGGTCTTCGGGGAAGCGGTCGCGCGCAACCCGCCACGCCTCCTCGGCGCTCTCGCGCGCCACGATGCCCACACGTACGCCCATCTCGCCCGCCGTCTCCGGCCCGCTCTCGTGCTCCTCCTCGACCGGTTTCGGATAGCGGACCGCCAGGGCTCCGATCTCCTCGGCAGCCGCGAGGCCGGCCGGGGAGGAACCCGAAATCGTCAACCCTGGAGCCAGCTCGGGGGGCAGCGGCGGCGTCAGACGCAGATTCTTCACCGTGTACCAGCGGCCCTCGAAGGTCACGGTCTCGCCTTTCAACAGGCCGGTGATGATGCGGGTGTACTCGACCGTGCGGTTGTAGCGGTCGTCGTGCGGCGTCTCGTCGCCGAGCGCGAGTAGGTCGTTGCGGAACCCACCCGCGACCATGTTGAGGTCCACCGCGCGCCCGTAGAGAAATGCGAGCGAGGTAACCATCTTGGCGACGCTGTACGGGCTCATGTAGGCCGCCTGCACGGCCACCAGCGGCCGCAGCGCTTCGGTCGCCTCGATCACCTGCTGCGCGACGAGCCAGGGGTCCGCGAGTCCGTTGTCGGTGTAGACGAGGATCCCATGGCAACCCGCACCCTCGCTCCAGCGTGCGACCTCCGCCACCCGGTCCGCGTACTCACTGGCGTCGACGTCCTTGCTCTGAGGACAGGTCGAGTAGACGCGCAACTCGATCTCCTGCATCGGCGTGTTCCTTCGCCAACAATGATGACGGTTCGGCCCCGGCATACATGGGGTCGACGCCCGGTTACTGGCTCACGTTGAACGGGACTTCGGTGATCGTCTGGTTGCCGCTCTTCTCGATCGCCAGCACCTCGATCTTGTGCTCGACCCCGGGCTCGAGGAACTCGGGCGGGATCGTTACGCTGGTCTGCGACGCCGGGAGGTCGGCGCTGAACACGCGTAGCGGGTCCTCGCGCTCGACGATCACCTCGTAGCCGACGATCTGCACTCCGGCCGGCTGGGAGCCCGGGTTCCAGCTGGCGACGGCGTTGCTCTCCGACAACGTCGCGCCCTTCGTGGGCGCGGTGATCTCCGGCCCGTCAGGGATGTCGTGCGAGAGCTTGGCCGTGCCGACCAGCCCGCGGCCCTCCACAGTCTCGCCGCTGAACCTGTACTTCCCCTCGGGAAAGCGCTTCTTGAACTTCTCCAGAGGCACCTCGGAGAACTCGGGCTCGTGGCTCTCCGCGAAGAGTTCGGTGAGGCCGAACTTGTTCAGCTTCCCCTCGGCGTCGACGTCGAGGATCCGGCGCCCATTCGGAGCTGTAATCGCCATCCTCGTCCATGGTTCACCGTCGAGGAACGGCTGGATCCCCGCGTCGCCGTCGGTGTCGTTTACCTCGACGATCATCGTCGTGTCCTCCAGCTTGATCGGCTTCGCGGCCTTGGCGCCCGGGTTCCCGGTCGAGGTCGCCACCGCGATCCCGGCCAGTACCGCGATCCCGGCAAGAACCACGAGAGCCCCGGCCACCGCAATCCGCTGTCGATCGAACTGCACAGTCATCTGCACCACTCCTTCCGCGTCGGTTCGCCCGCCGGGTGGCTTGCGAATCCCGGTGCGAACGCTGAGCGGCACAGATGAACTGGAGATGAAAGCGGCTGATGGGTGCGAAATCCCCGCCATCTGGCTTGTTCATGGGGCTTGCGGACCGCCTGCTACCAGCGCTGCTACTAGTTTCGGCGCGGGACGGCCGCCGGGACCTGGTAGCAAGTCGCCATCCTGCTGGCCCCCCGCCGGCTTGATGAGACCGAGCGTGGCCCCGCTGCTGCTCGGACGCGGAGGCAGCAGCAGATCAAGGGCCTTATGTCGAGAAGCTGTGACCGGCTCCGCTTACCAGGTACAGGCCCGCGACAGACGTGGCCCAGGACTCCAGGAGGACACCATGATTCAGCGGATGGACAACGTGCTCATCGTCGTCGAGGACCTCGAGGCTGCCAAAGCGTTCTTTGCCGAGCTCGGTATGGAGCTGGAAGGCGAGACGACGGTCGAGGGGCCTTGGGTGGACCAGACCGTCGGGCTCAACGACGTCCGTGCCGACATCACCATGATGCGAACCCCGGACGGCCACGGCCGGGTCGAGCTGTCGAGGTTCCACAGGCCGCCGGCGGTCAGAGCCGAGCCGGAAAGCGCGCCGGCGAACGCGCTGGGCATGCGCCGCATCATGTTCATGGTCGACGACGTCGACGACGTCGTCACCCGCCTGCGCAGCCACGGTGCCGAACTCGTGGGCGAGATCGCGCAGTACGAGGACATGTACCGGCTCTGCTTCGTGCGTGGCCCCGAGGGCATCATCATCGGGCTGTCCGAGCAGCTCAGCTGAAGCTCCATGGGTGCGGCCGGGGGACGCTCGGGCGCGCGCTCGGCTCTGCTACCAGTTCGGCCACTACTCGCACCGCGATCGCCGACTCGGAGCGGTCATTCGTGCCTGACGACGAGCGTCACACGACCGCCCGAGCCGGCATCGACGATCTGCACGTCGCGGGGATCGATGGCGGTCAGCTCATCGTCGAAGCCGCCTGGCTGCCGGCGACGCTGAAACTCATCGCTGGCCGGGCGCTCGGCGGGTCCTCACCCGTTTCCCAGGAGCACGTAGCCCATGCCGGCCGCCTGGTTGTAGCCGAAGTCCGGAAGAGGAGCGCTGCAGGAGGCCACGCCGCCGGCGACCACGACAAGCTGCAGGGTGTAGGTCCCCGGAGACGCCACGAATGCAGGGGTGGTGACTTCGGGATCATCGCCCGAGAGCATGAGACCGCCGGCCGTCAGCGTATGGACGTCGTCGACCAATTCAACCGAGACGAATGTAGAAACCGCCAGCGTCGCCGTGTCGCTGGCGTTTCGCAGCCGCAGCCAGAGTTCAAACTGGGTTGCGTCAGAGCCGCTGTCCGCCAGCGAGCCGTGGCCGTAGACCCAGATCCGCGAGGGGTCGGTCACGGTCACTGTCTGCGATCCGACGGGGACTTCCTGGTCACACGGGATGTCGTTCATGTTCGGAACCTGCCTGCCCTCCCCGAAGCTGGGCCCACGCTCGCCCTTCGGCCCCTGCGCGCCAGCAGGAAGTTGCCCGGCGGCGAAGTCCGCGCCCAAGAGGGTCCCGTCATCGACCTTCGCCGAGTTCACGGCGTCGTTGGCGAGATCACGGCTCCTGACCTGGCCATCCTTGATGTGCTTGGACTTGACGCTGTTCTTCTCAAGCGAGATTGCGTAGGCGCCGCCGCCCAGCGCAACGAACAGCGCCACCACCGAGACCACGTTGGGGAACGTGAGACGTTTTCGCACTTCTCTCATGGATCTCTCCCCCGGTGCGGTTCGAACGGTTCTCGGATAACCGACCCTACATCCGAGCCGTGCGGCGTCAAGATCGAACCTGACGACGCCCTCGGCATGCCATTGATGCCGGCGTCGCGGTCTGACCGAGGATCCGGATTAGAGCGGCTGATGGGAGCGAAAGCTCGCACGCGGAACCGGTAGCGACCGATGAGTTCGACGCCGGCGGACGGTCTCCTGACATACGAAACGACGCGCTGTTCGCTCGCTATCTCGGCCACAACGTACGCGACCTAGAAAGGAACTCGGGAATGGGCAAGCTGCTTTGGCACACGATGATGAGCCTCGACGGCTTCATCGCCGGACCGAACGACGACATGAGCTGGGCGTTCGGGCTGGACGCCGGCTCTGGTGAGACTGTCGACACGGTCGTCGCGTCCACCGGAGCGCTCCTGGTCGGCCGCAGAACGCAGGACGTAGAGGACCGCTTGCAGCCAGGGTTCTATGGCGGCGCGTTCCGAGGACCGTTCTTCGTGTTGCGACATGACCCGCCGCCCGAACCGCCTGTCGTCAAGGGCGTCACCGGGCGTTTCTTGGACCTCGACATCGAGGAGGCGGTGACGGTGGCCAAGGAGGCCGCCGGCGAGGAGGACGTTGTCGTCCTCGGCGCGAACATCGCGCGGCAATGCTTGGAGAACGAACTCCTCGACGAGATCATCATCCACGTTGCCCCAGTCTTGGTTGGCGGCGGTGTCCGCCTGTTCGAGCGCGCGGGTGGCGAGCCGGTCAAGCTCAAGCCGATCGCATCGGTTGACGAGGGCGGCATGACGGTGCTCCGCTACTCGGTCTGACGCGCGCCGTGCGCTGAGGGCGTTGTTGGCCGCGGATGGTCTCGGCGCCGAAGGTGTCCCGCGCCCGCTTTGCGCGAAACCCAGAAGCTCCCGTCTGGTTAGGCCTCGACGATCCTCGACGATGACGCTGGTTTCGGATGGCCGAGTTAGAGCACGCTCTAGGCGCGAGGCACGCGGAAGCGGAGCATGGTGACGGCGCCCGACTGGGTGTTGCTGAATGGTTCGAGGTCGATCCTGTGGAGGGTCGGGGTCGAAAAGCGGACCCCGTCGCCCAAGAGCACCGGTAGGACATAGACCAGGATCTCGTCGACGAGCCCTCGCTGCAGGCACTGGCTGGCCAGGTCGGCGCCGAGGATCTCCAGGTTTTTGCCGCCCGCGGCCCTTAGCGCCGTGGCGACGGCTTCCGCGATGTCACAGGTGAGGAATGTGACGTTCGGGTCCGGCTTGTCGGGAGGCTCGTGGGTGAGGACAAACTCGGCTCCGCCCTCGTAGGTGCGCTCCTCGTCGGGCATCTGCTTGGCAACCTCGTAGGTACCCCGGCCGATAAGCATCGCACCAGTGGCCGCCATGACTTCAGGGAATGCGTCCGCTGTCAGGAAATCGAAGATCCAGTCCATCGTGTGACCGGGACCGGCGATGAAGCCGTCAAGCGACATCGCCCTGTTCACGACCACCTTGCCAGTGTCGGTGCTCATAACACGCGCTCCTTTCCAGAAGCTTGGGGCCCCGGGCTGAACCATAAGTCCGGGGCGGTGAGCTGGGCGAGGGCGAGACTGAGTGCGGCGAGGGCGATGCCGGTGGGGCGCCCGGGTGACTGGTCGTCGGCGCGCTCCTGCTTCGCGCGAGACACGGAAGCCACCGGTAGACAGCCCAGGCGCGGTCACCCCGGCTACCACCTGAGCTACCAGTGACCGTCGCCTCGAGCCCACGACCCGTGTCGAACCTGCCTGTCACCATCTGACGGAGGTCCAGAAAAGAGCGGCTGATGGGATTCGAACCCACGACCTTCTGCATGGCAATTACATGCGGGGTTTTCGGATAATTGCCGCTGGTTGCGATGTGCGCGCGAATCCGCGGTTTCCGTGATTTCGACCGACTCCGCGTTTGCGGTTGTTTCCTGACGTCTTGTTGCCCTGGTGTTGCCCCGGTGTCGTCCTCGACGCCTCACGACGAACCGGCGGCCAGACTCCTGAGCGTCGTCCGAGGCGAGCGTTCGCTCCGCGCCGGCAGGACTCCTCCTTCATCGGGAAGCAGGCGCGATCAGGAGTCCGGTAACCGACGGGTCCGGTCGCCGTTAGCCGCCACACCGAGGGCGAGGAGGGAGCTAATCGGGCGGGATGTTCTGGTTCAGCCGGAAGAAGTTCTCGGGGTCGTACTTGCGCTTCAGCGCCTTCAAGCGGTCGTACTTTTCGCCGCCGTACGCCTGGCGGACCCGCTCCTCGCCCTCCTCCATGAGGAAGTTCACGTAGACGTTCTGGTGGTACGGCTCAAGCGCCGACCACAGGCCGCGCGCCCATTCGCGCTCGGCGTCGAACCCCTCGCCGGTCTGTGTGATTCCGACGACGTTGACTGTGTGACCCGCGCTGCGGCCAGTGAATGCCGCCTCGTCCTCGGCAACCCGGGCGACGGCGCCTCCGAGATGGAAGATCGAGAAGACGGTCTGTTGCGAGGCGATGCGAGGGCCGTGGTCGGCCATTGAGTCGACCACCTCGTCGTTCAGCTCCGCCAGGTTGCAGGAGCGGATGTAGTACCACCAGTCGTGTGGGAATGCCGGATCGAGGCTCGCCTGATGCGCGACGTACGGCTTCGGCTCGCACATGTCGAGCAGCGGCGAGCCGAAGCTTCTGAGCGGCTTCAACACCTCCTCGCCCTCCTCGACGGGACCCGCGTAGCAGCAGCCGATGATCACCGCGTGCTTGCCGTGAAGCTCCGCCGGCACGATCGGGGAAGGAGCCGCCCGACGGAAGGTGACAATCGTGGTCAGCTCGTCGGGCACCTCGGTGATCCAGTCGCGATAGAACCGCATGACCTGCGGCGCGTCCTCCATCGCCCAGAGGATCGGCCCCGCGAGCACGGTCGGCCCGACCGGGTTGAGGCGGAACTCGAACTCGGTGACGACGCCGAAGTTCCCACCGCCGCCTCGCAGCCCCCAGAACAGATCGGGGTTCTCCGTCTCCGACGCCTTCACGAACTCGCCGTCCGCGGTCACCAGATCGACCGACAGGAGCTGGTCGATCGTCAGCCCGTACTTGCGCTCGAGCCAGCCGATCCCCCCGCCGAGCGTGAGCCCGGTGAGTCCGGTGTGGGTGACGATCCCCGCCGGAACGGCGAGCCCGAAGGCCTGCGCCTCCCGGTCTAGCTCGCCGAGCAGCACGCCGGCTTGGGCCCGGGCGGTGCGCGCCTTGGGATCGACGCGGATGCCCTTCATCTGCCCGAAGTCGATCACCATTCCTGCGTCGCAAACGGAGAGGCCGGGGTAGCTGTGACCCCCACTTCGAAGCGCGACCAAAAGACTCTGCTCCCGCGCAAACCGCACCGCCGCGATCACGTCGGCGACGCCGGTGCACCGTGCGATCAGGTCTGGCCGCCGATCGATCGAGCCGTTCCAGATCTTGCGCTGGTCGTCGTAGGCGTTATCCGCCGGACGGATCAGCTGACCGCTTAGCGAGTCCTCGAACTCGCGTAGTTCGTTCTCATCGACCCTGGTCTCAGACGTCGTCGTACTCACAAGTTCCCCTCCGGACGAGCTCTACGGCTCCGTCGTGACGAACTATCGCACGATCAGGGGGCGAAATCGGACGCCTGCGATCTCTAAGGCGGAACGCGATTCATCCACCCCGAGCCTTCAATCCTGTTGCCCCGGCCCATCGCCGTCTGGAGATCACTCGGTCCCATACAAAGAAAACCCCCGCAAATGCGAGGGTTTTCAAGCGGCTGATGGGATTCGAACCCACGACCTTCTGCATGGCAAGCAGACGCTCTAGCCAACTGAGCTACAGCCGCGCGAGCGGCCGAGTATAGAGCCGCTATCCGGCCGTCAGCGACCGGTGCATGCCGTTGATTCGGCCTCGGCCGCCTTGCGGATTGGCGTCTCCCCGCGCAGCGGGAGGTCGCGTGAGGACCCGCCGACGGCGATCTCGTAGCAACCGCGCGTGGCGACCCAGCGCGAGCGCTTCGTGCTCCAGTGCTGGAACGAGCGCTTGTCGAGGAGCACTCTCACCCGCTTCGTCTTGTCTGGGGCAAGGCTCACCTTGCGAAAGGCCTTGAGCTGGCGCGGAGGCTCGCCGGCGCGCGGCGGAAAGCCCACGTACACCTGAGCCACCTCGGCGCCGACCCGGTCACCGGTGTTCTTGAGCTGGAAGCTCAGCCAGGCTCGACCATGGGGTAGCGGCCTGAGCTTCAGGTCCGAGTAGCGGAAGTCGGTGTAGGAGAGCCCGTAGCCGAATGGAAACAGCGGCTTGATCCTCTGGGCGTCGAACCAGCGGTAGCCGACCTCGAGGCCCTCGGAGTAGACGGCCTTGCCGCCGGCGCCGGGATACTGCTCCGCCGTCCTGGTCGGCATCTGGTCGAGCGAGCGCGGGAAGGTCTGCGGAAGCTTGCCGGAGGGGTTTGCCTCGCCATAGAGGATCGAGGCGATCGCGTTGCCGTTCTCGTTGCCGGGATAAAAGGCGTCGAGCACCGCCTTGACGTCGTTGAGCCAGGGCATGGCGACTGGAGCGCCGGCGTTGAGCACGACGACCGTGTTCTGGTTGGCGGCGGCGACCGCGGCGATCATCCCCTCCTGGTCGATCGGAAGCGGGCCGCAGAACAGCGACGCGCACGCGCCCGGGTGCATGTTCAGGTCGGCGCGGTCGCTGCCCTCCGAGGCGGTGTCGGCGGCGAACGCGATCGCGATGTCGGCCGCGCCGGCCGCGGCCGCGGCGTCGGCGTGCGAGCTGCCGTCCACGTAGACGACGGTGTCGCCGTGGGCCGCGGCAAGCGTCTGGATGCCCTCGAGCGGGGTCACCGGGGCGGGCACCCCGGAGCCGTGCGAGCTGCCGCCACCGGCGGAGTTGCTGGGGGCGCCGAGGCCGGCGGCGTAGCCGATCACGGCGATCGTACGGCCGGTGCCGTGGTCGAGCGGCAGCACGTCGCCATCGTTCTTGAGCAGGACCGTCGAGCTCATCGCCATCTGGCGGGCGAGCGCGCGGTGCTCGGGGGTGCTGACCTGGCTCGTGTACGCCTCCGGGTGAGTGACCGGCGGTTTGTCGAAGAGCCCGAAGCGGAACATCGGCACGAAGATGTGGCGCAGCATGCCGTCGAGCCGCTCCATCGGCACGGTGCCGTCGGCAACCGCCTGTTCGAGCGGCGCGCCGTAGTAGTGAGGAGGAGCCGCATGCATCTCGAGGTCGAGCCCGGCGAGCGCGGATTCGACGGTGCTGTGCGTGGCGCCCCAGTCGGAGGTGACGAACCCGTCAAATCCCCAGTCGCGGCGCAGGTAGCCGTCGAGCAGCTCCGGGTTCTCACACGCGTACTTGCCGTTGAGCCTGTTGTATGAGCACATCACCGAGGCGGCGCCGCCATGCTTGATCGCGGCTTCGAACGCCGGCAGGTAGATCTCGCGCAGCGTGCGCTCGCTGACCCGGGCGTCGACCGTCATCCGGTCGGCCTCCTGGTTGTTGACGGCGTAATGCTTGGGCTGTGCGAGCACGTTCTGGCTCTGGATGCCGCGGATCGCGGGAACGGCGGTCTTGCCGGCCAGGAACGGGTCCTCGCCGAAGTACTCGAAGTTGCGCCCGTTGGTCGCGATGCGGGCGATGTTCATCCCCGGGGCGAGCATCACGTTGATGCCCTTGTTCCAGGCCTCCTGGCCCACCGCGATGCCGAAGCGCCGTTGAAGCCTGGGGTCCCACATCGCGGCCTGCGCTACGCCGGACGGGAAAGTGGTCGTGCCCTGCTGCAGCCCGGCGACACCCGAGCCGGCGTCGCTGAGGGTCATCGTCGGGATGCACAGCTCCGCCGTCCCGTCGACGTGGCCCGCGGTGCCGTAGTGGGTGAACCACGGTGGGTCGCTGAAGGTGACCTGGTGCAGCTTCTGCTCGGTCGTCATCGCCGCGATCAGCTCGTCTGCGCGCTGGCCTGGAGTCTTTTCGCCCTGCATCCAGGAGCAGTCGCCCTGCGCGTGAGCGGACGGCGCCGGGAACAGCGTCACGATGCCGACCAGCAGCACACACCGGAGCATTGGCTTCACGCCGGCCACCGAGAATCGCGGCCACGATGCCACGGGCGGCGAAGCCCTGTCAACCGACAACCGTCAGCCGCAAGAGCAGTGAAACTGGAGCCTTATGGAACGCACCGATTTCGAGTTGAGGCCGATCGGGACCGTCGAGTCATCCCTGACCGACCGGGACTCAGCGCCAAAGCAGGGCCACGAAGGTGCGCCCGACGCCTGGATCGTGTTCGAATCCTGGGCTCTCCCAGGCCTCGCCGACCTCGCACCCGGGGATACGGTGATCCTGCTCACCTGGCTCGACCGCGCCGACCGGGACGTGCTCCGGGTGCACCCGCGCGACGACGTCGCCAATCCGATGCGAGGGGTGTTCAGCACCCGCTCCGGGGACCGGCCCAATCCCATCGGGCTACATGAGGTCGAGATCGTGTCGATCGACGGCGCCCGTGTCCACGTCCGCCCGCTGGAGGCGCTGGACGGCACCCCGATCCTCGACGTCAAGCCGCTTCTGTGAGCTCCGAGAGCAGATCGTCGAGGTCGAGGGGAGCCGTGTACATGTCGACGCCGGGCGAGCCGTCGGCGGGTCGAGGCCACTGCTCGCGCGGTCGGTCCCAGTAGAGCTCGATGCCGTTCTGGTCGGGATCGCGCAGGTAGATCGCTTCGCTGACGCCGTGATCGGAGGCGCCGTCGAGCGGGACGCCGGCGTCGAGCACGCGCTTGACGGCGCCGGCCAGCGCGCGGCGGGTCGGGTAGCGGATCGCGGTGTGAAAGAGCCCGGTTGAGCCGGGCGGCGGCGGCGAGCCCCCCTTTGACTGCCAAGTATTGAGGCCGATGTGGTGGTGGTAGTCGCCGGCCGAGACGAAGGCGGCGTCGGGGCCCATCCGCGCCTGCAACTCGAAGCCGAGCACGCCGCTGTAGAAGTCGAGCGCGCGGTCGAGGTCGGCCACCTTGAGGTGGACGTGGCCGATGTCGACCCCGGGATCAATCGGCTCCGTCATCGATCGAGTGTCTCGTTTACGAGCGCATCGGCCGCGGCGTTCTCGTCGCGACGGACGTGGCGAATCGCCCAGCGGTCGAAGTCCTCGAGCGCTTCGCGGACCTGCCTGTGCAGCTTGCGGAGGCCCTCTTCCTTGACCCGGTATTCGCCCTTCACCTGGCGCACGACGAGCTCGGAGTCGCCGATCAGCTCGATCTCGCCGGCGCCGAGGCCGCGCGCGAGCTCGATCCCCAGCAGCAGCGCCTTGTACTCGGCGACGTTGTTGGTGGCCCGTCCGATCGCCTCCCCCCTCTGCTCCAGGAGCTCGCCCTCGGGGCTCGCGACGATCGCCGCGATCGCCGCCGGTCCCGGGTTGCCGCGGGCGCCGCCGTCGACGTGGATGACGACCCGCTCAGCCAACGCGGATGCTTCCGTCCTCGCCGACGCTTGCGTTCCAGGCGCGGTCGTCTTCGTCGAGCTCGGAGATCTCGCTCCCGCGCCCGACCTCGCGCACCTCCTCGCCGTGGACCTCCCACTGGTACCAGGTGAGCTCCCAAGCGACGGTGATCAGCTTCGTGCCCGCCCGCTCGCGCACCGTCGCCTGGGGCTCGCCGAGCGAGCGCACGAGCCCCGCGACCTTGCGCGACTCCGCGTGCGCGTTGAAGCGCTGCAGCGCGGTCATCCGGCGCGGCGGCGACGGGGGCGCCTCGGGCTCGGCGGGCTCGGCGGCGCGGTTGCCGATCCGCGCCCCCCCGAGCTCGCCGGCGCGCGCGAGGATGTCCTCGCGCGCGGAGAGCTCGCGCTCGAG
>DAIRGH010000137.1:0-6167 GCA_036794585.1 Solirubrobacterales bacterium
GGTGGAGGCGGCGGCCAGCGGCCTGCCGTCGCGGATCGCGACCTCGCTGCGCGCCACTCCGGCGGGCAGCTGGTCGGGCTCAGTGGCGGTGATCAAGGCCTGTCCGCCGGCGGCGACGTGCTCGACGAGGAGGCGCCGGCGCTCGGTGTCGAGCTCGCTGGTGACATCGTCGAGCAGCATCAGCGGGGCGGGGCGGCCGGCGCCCAGCAGCACCCTGCGCTCGGCGAACAGCAGCGCCAGCAGGGCCGCCCGCTGCTGGCCCTGGGAGCCGTAGCGGCGAAGCGATCGCCCACCGGCGTCGAGCGCGAGCTCGTCGTGGTGCGGACCCCAGCCGGTGTAGCCGCGGGCGATATCGGCTTCGCGCCGCTCGGCGAGCTCGACCTCGAGCTCTGAAGCGGTGGCGGCCGCGCTGCGCGGCCGGTAGCGGATCGTCGCCGTGGGCTCGAGACCGAGTGCGGCCGCCGCCTCCTCGAACGCGGGCTGCAGCATGGTCACCGCCTCGTCACGGTCAGCCGCCAGGGCGACTCCGGCGATCGCCAGCTCGCGGTCCCACGCATCGAGGGCTGTCGCGCTCGCGGCGTCGGCGCGGATTCGCCCGAGCAGGGCGTTTCGCTGCGCCAGCGTGCGCCCGTAGCGGCGCCGCGTCTCGGCCCGGGTCGGCCAGAGCGCCGTGCAGAAGCCGTCCAGGTGGGTGCGCCTGCCGGCCGGTGGGCCCTTGATCAGCGCCAGCCGGTCGGGCATGAAGACCGCGAGCGCCGGACGCAGGTCGATGCTCTCCGGACCAGCCGGGGCGCCGTCGACGAGGTGGCGGCGCCCGTCGCCGCGACTCACCGAGCAGAGGAACTCGCGCCGGCGCCCGTCGGCGACGATCGTCTCGGCGCGCGCCAGCGACTCGCCGAAGGCGATCGCCTCGCGGTCGTCGCGGGTCCGGCACGAGCGCCCTGCCAGCGCCATGTAGGTCGCCTCGAGCAGGTTGGTCTTGCCGGCCCCGTTCGGGCCCCAGAGCAGGTTCAGCCCGGGCGCGAACGTGACCTCGCAGGCGGCGAGGTTTCTGAACCCCAGGACGCGTACGGACTCGACCAGCATCGGACCAGCACCATCTAGGCGTTCAGCCGGATGGGCATCACGAGATAGCTGTAGTCGTCGCCGTCGACCGGGCGCAGCAGGCCAGGGCGCAGCGGTGAGCTGAGCTGCAGCGCAAGCTCCTCGGCGCCCACGCTCTCGATCCCCTCGACCAGGAACTGGGGGTTGAAGGCGATCTCCAGCGGGTCGCCCGAGTACGGCGCCGGCATCGCCTCGCTGGCGTCACCGATGTCCGGGGTCTCCGCGGCGACCGTCAGCTCGCCCTCGGCGAAGGCGAGGCGCAGCGGTGCGTTGCGCTGGGCGAGCTGGCTGATCCGCCGCGCGATCTCCAGGAACTCCTCCCGCGGCAGGCGCACCTCGTGCTCGAAGGATTCGGGGACGAGCTGGCGCCAGCTCGGAAACTGGCCCTCGATCAGGCGCGACGAGAGCACGACCCCAGCGGCGCGGAAGACGACCTGGTTTCGCGGCAGCGCGATCTCGACCTCCTCGGCCGCCTCGGAGGAGACGATTCGCGCCAACTCACGCAGCGCCCGTGCCGGGACGTTTGCCTCGAGCTCCTGGCCGACGGCCGTCTCGAGCTCGGTGTGCTTGACGCTGAGCCGGTAGGAGTCGGTCGCAACCATCGTCAGCCGCGTGCCCTCGGCCTGCAGCAGCACACCGGTGAGGATCGGGCGGACCTCGTCGCGCGAGGCGGCGCGAGCGACGAGCTCGATCGTCTCGGCCAGTGGGCTTCCCGGCAGGCGGACCGTCTCGCCCTCGAGCTCTGGCAGCCGCGGGAAGTCCTCGGCCGGCAGTGTGCGCAGGTGAAAGCGCGCCGCGCCCGAGGCGATCTCGACGTCACGCTGCTCCGGGCGCAGCTCGAGCGACACATCACCGGGCGGCAGGCTGCGAACGACATCGGTGAACAGGCGACCAGGCAGCAGGACGGTGCCGTCGCGTTCCGGGCTCGCGTCATCGAGCGTGCGGGTGATCGCAAGCTCCATATCGGTGGCGCGCAGCGTCAGGCTGCCGTCTGCGGCGATCAGCAGGATGCCGCCGAGCGACGGCAGGGTGCCACGGCTGGACACCGCACGGCCGACCAGCTGCAGAGCGCCGGAGAGGGAGTCTCGGGGTACGGATAACTTCATCGAGGGTCGCTCATCTTCCTACTTGGATCAGATGTATCTGATGCGTGGATGGTTGTGGATCGTGGCGAATTGTTGGCTCTAAATAGAGAGGCCGGGGCGGAGGTCAGCGCCCCGGGTCCTGTGGACTAGCACGTCCGCCTGTGGGTTCGTCGGGCTCGCGGCGGCGCTTCGTCCCCAGGGCGGAGCGAGCCTTGTGGAGCGCGTCGGCGGTCTCCGAGCCGGGCTCGAGGCGCGACGAGACCGCGCGGATCGCGTGCAGGACGGTGCTGTGGTCGCGGTCGAAGCCACGGGCGATCTCGGTCAACGACAGCGGCGTGAGCTCGCGGGCCAGGTACATCGCGAGCTGGCGGGCTCGCGCGACCCGCGCCGAGCGCCGCGGCGATACCAGCTCGGCTCTGCTGAGCCCGGTGATCTGACAAACCGCGTCTTGGATCGCCTCGAGCGTCGGTGCCTCGGCGGTCGGTCGGGGAGCGCCGGTTTCACCGCCGAGCGCGCGGCGCACCAGCGGCATCGAGAGCGGCTCGGAGAGCAGCGAGGAGACCGCCAGCACGCGCGTCATCGCCCCCTCGAGCACGCGAACGTTCTCGGGCACGCGGGTGGCGATCTCCTGCAGTACCCGCGGCTCCGGGGGATGCCCAGGGTCGGTGTCGGAGGCGAGCCGCCACAGGAGCGCGATCCTGGTTCGCAGGTCGGGACGCTCGAGCTCGACCTGAAGCCCCCAGCGAAAGCGGTCGCGCAGGCGCTCGGCGAGGCGCGAGAGCGCCTCGGGCGGCCGGTCGCTTGAGAGCACGATCTGCTTGCCGGCGGCATACAGCGCGTTGAAGGTGTGGACGAACTCCTCCTCGGTTCGCTGCTTTCCCTCGAGTACCTGGACGTCGTCGATCAGCAGCGCGTCGAGCTCGCGGTAGCGGGCCTTGAACAGCTCGGGGCCGTCGCGCCGCAGGGCGCCGACGAACTCGCTGGTGAAGCGCTCCGCGGTCGTGTAGTGGACCGTGAGGCCTTGGTGGTTATGGCGCATGTAGGCGGCGATCGCGCCCAAGAGGTGGGTCTTTCCCAGGCCCGGCGGCCCGTGCAGGAAGAGCGGGTTATATGCCTCGCCGGGCAGCTCGGCGACGGCCAGGGCAGCGTTGTGGGCAAGCCGGTTCGACGGCCCAATCACGAAGCGATCGAAGTTGTGCGCGGGATCGATCGGCAGCGACTCGAGCGCCTCGCGGTGCGGCTTCGGCTTCGCGCCGCCCACTTCGTCGACGAAGCCGATCGCGGTCAGCTCCGGCGCGAGCCGGCGCAGGACGTCGACCAGCGCCCCGCCGTAGCGGCGCTCGACCCAGGCGCGCACCGAGGGGGGACCGCTGAGCATGAGGGTCGAGTGCTCGACCGAGACGGCGCGCAGGGGGTCGAGCCAGAGCCTGAAGGTCGCGCTCGGCAGCGAGGCCTCGAGCTCGCCTCGCACCCGCCGCCAGAGGTCTTCGAGTTCGGCGGCGGGAGGGTCTGCAGACACGGCCAGCGACCATACATCCGGTCGTCGCGTCGCCCAGCCGGCCACCTCGCAAATCGCGAGAAGAAGCGGTGGCGGCGACCGCTAGACTGCCCGATCCGATGAAGCGGACCTGGCAGCCGAAGAAGCGCAAGCGCGCGCGGACCCACGGGTTTCGCGCTCGGATGCGGACGCGCTCGGGCCGCGACGTGATCAGGCGCCGGCGCCGCAAGGGCCGCAAGCGCCTGAGCCCCTAGGAATCGATGGCGGAACGTCGGAAGCGCGGCAGGCTGTCGCGCAGCGGCGACTTCGATCGTGTGTTTCGCGACGGCCGCTCGCAATCGAACCGCTACGTCGTCGCCTACTCGTTTCCCCGTACGGAGTCCGCGGGCGAGGGCTCGCTCAGGCTTGGGATCTCGGTCAGCCGCAAGGTGGGTGGCGCCGTGCAGCGAAATGCGATCAAGCGGGCGCTGCGTGAGGCCTTCTGGAGCCTCGAGGACGAGCTACCGGAAAACCACGACTTCGTGCTCGTCGCACGGCCGGACTCTGCAGGTCTGGTTGAGCGTGAGGGCACGGAGGGCCTGCGCATAGCTTTGCGCGAGCTGGTGCAGGGAGATCCCGACTCCGGGCGGGAGGCGGCGTAACACGTGAAACGGTGGATTCGAGAGCTCGCGCTGGCGCCGCTTCACCTCTACCGGCGGCTGATCTCGCCGGCGCTGCCGCCGCGCTGTCGCTACTACCCGAGCTGCTCTTCCTATGCGGTGCAGGCCGTGCGTGAGCTGGGAGTGATCCGCGGCTCGATCGTCGCCGCATGGCGAGTCGTGCGCTGCAACCCGTGGAGCCCGGGCGGGGTCGACGAGCTCGGCGACCGGCGCCTGTTTCGCGAGCACGCGCATACCCACGAGCCGCACGCGACCGGATGATGCTGCCGATCGCCGACATCCTGCAGCCGCTCGTCGACCTGGCCGAGGGGATCATCAAGTTCTTCCAGGAGGACGTCGGCCTCTCCTGGGGTCTGGCGATCATCGGCCTCACCTTCACCGTGCGGCTGGTGATGCTGCCGCTCTCGCTGAGCGGGATCCGCTCGATGCGCCGCATGCAGCTGATCGCCCCGCAGCTCAAGGAGGTGCAGGCGAAGTACAAGGACGACCGCGAGCGCCAGCAGCGCGAGATGCTTGCCCTCTACAAGGAAAACGGCGTCAACCCGCTCGCCTCCTGCTTTCCCTTCCTGATCCAGATCCCGTTCTTCATCGCGATCTACAACCTGCTGCGCGGCGACACCTTCACCATGGACGTCGAGGACAGCGGCGTCAGCCAGAGCTTTCTGTTCATCAACTCGGTGATCGAGAAGCCCGAGGGCGCCGAGATGTGGATCCTGATCGTGCTCTTCATCGTCACGACCGCGGCGAGCTTCATCTATACGACCGCTACCACGGCGACGGCCTCCGGCGCCCAGCGCTACATCTTCCTCGCGCTGCCGCTGCTGTTCGCCCCGATCATCGCCACCCAGCCCGCCGGCCTCGGCCTCTACTGGATCGCGACCAACGTCTGGAGCCTCGGCCAGCAGGTCGTCGTCCAGAGGCTGATCCCCGCGCCTGTGGCCCCGAGCCCGGAGGCGGCAAAGGCCGCCAAGCCGCCGCCGCCTCCTCCGCGCAAGAAGAAGAAGCGACGGTGAGCGAGGTCCTGCCCGACGACCCGGTCGACCGCGTCGAGGTGCTGCTCGACGAGATCCTCGACGCGCTCGACCTCGACGCCGAGGTCGTCATCGACGAGGACGACGACGAGATCGCCGCGAGAATCGAGGGCCAGGACCTCGGGCTGCTGATCGGCCGCCGCGGCCAGACGATCGACGCGCTGCAGCTGCTCTGCTACAGGGTCGCCTTTCGCGGCGGCGGCGAGCGCAAGCGGGTCTCGGTCGACGCCGCGGGCTATCGCGAACGGCGCCGCGAGACGGTGGAGCGCCAGGCTGACCGCGCCGCCGAGCGGGCGCTGGAGAGCGGCAAGGAGATCGAGCTGGAGCCGATGAGCTCGGTGGAGCGAAAGATCGTCCACGATCGGTTGAAGGATCGCTCCGGCCTGGAGACCTTCAGCGAGGGCGAGGAGCCCGAGCGCTGCGTGATCGTCGCCCCGCTGGTCGGCGAATAGCCGCTCCCGACGAAGGCCTCCGCGAGCGCCTCGAGCCGGTGCTCGAGCTGCTCGCCCGCGATCCCGCGTCGCTGAGCTCGATCACCGATCCCGACGAGGCGTGGCGGGTCCACGTCGCCGACTCGCTCAGCGGCCTTGCGCTCGTGGGAGCGCCCGGCCGGCTGGCCGACGTTGGCGCGGGCGCCGGCTTTCCCGGCCTCGTGCTCGCCGCGGCGCTGCCCGGGACCGAGGTCGACCTGATCGAGTCGGTGCGGCGCAAGTGCGAGTTCATCGAGCGAGCCGTCGACGGGGCGCAGCTCGCCAACGCGCGCGCCGTGTGCGAGCGAGCCGAGACCTGG
>DAIRGH010000050.1:0-20194 GCA_036794585.1 Solirubrobacterales bacterium
GTGGTGAGCCTGTGGGTGTAGTGCCAGACGCGGCGCGGGCGCGTGCAGGCCGGCGCCGGCAGCGGCGTGGCGCTCACCCACGACGGCTTCATCCTTACCTCCGCCCACGTGGTCGCCGGCAGCGATGGCGGCAGCGCGCGGTTCACCGACGGCCGCGAGCTGCGCTTCACCGTCGCCGGCAGCGACCCGCTCTCCGACCTGGCGGTGGTTCGCGCCGACGGCACCGACCTAGTGCCGGCGGCGCTCGGCGACGCCGAGCGGCTGCGGGTGGGCCAGCTGGTGGTCGCGATCGGCAACCCCAACGGCTTTGAGGGCTCGGTCACCGCCGGGGTCGTCTCGGCGCTTGGCCGGGCGCTGCCGGCGCGCGCCGGCCGCGGCGTGCGGGTGATCGACAACGTGATCCAGACCGATGCGGCGCTCAATCCCGGCAACTCGGGCGGCGCGCTCGCCGACGGGCGCGGCAAGGTGGTGGGGATCAACACCGCGGTCGCCGGCGTCGGCCTCGGCCTCGCCGTGCCGGTCAGCTCGACGACCCAGCAGATCATCGGCGCGCTGATCTCCGAGGGTCGGGTCCGGCGTGCCTATCTCGGCATCGCCGGCGGGCCGCGGCCGCTGCCCCCGCGCGCTCGCGCGGCGACCGGTGCCGAGCGCGGGGTGGAGGTGGTCGAGATCATCGCCGGCAGCCCGGCCGAGCACGCCGGGCTGCGGGTCGGCGACGTGATCTTCGAGGTGGACGGCGACCCGGTCGAGAGCGCCGCCGACCTGCAGCGGCTGATGGTCGCCGAGCGGATCGGCCGCGACGCGACGGCGAAGCTGGTGCGCGAGGGCAGCGTGCTCGAGCTGCGCGTCGTGCCCGCCGAGCTCGAGCTCTAGTTGATGAACCGGTAGTCGCAGCTCGGGCAGCGCTGGCGGCCGAGCTCGACCCTGGCGCCGCAGAGGTGACACAGCCGGGTCGCCGCCAGCTTGAAGATCCGCACGGCGATCGAGAACGCGATCAGCAACGCGGCGAAGGAGACGTAGATCGCGATCGGCTCCATCAGGCGACCAGGAGGGTGCCGTGGTCGCCGGCGGTGGCACGGGTTGGCTCGGGTGCCCGGTGACGCCGGAACATCTCCTTGACCCAGTCGAGGCCGCGACTGCGCCCGAGGCTGTCGCGAAACCGCAGGAAGGCATCGGCAACCTCGAAGTCAGGGCCCTCGGGGGGCAGCACCAGCGGGTAGAAGATCGACGCTGCGGTCAGGTCGGCGACGGTGAAGCGGTCGCCCACCAGGTACTCGCCGGCGCCGAGCTCGGCCTCGAGCCGGGCGAGCCCGGCACGGATCTTCTCGCGGGATGTCTCGGCCGCCTTCTCGCTGTGCGTTCCAAAGCGGGCGTGGAGGAACCCGGCGGTCGCCTTGCCCGTGAATCCGAAACGCAGCCGCTCGGGGGTGGCGCGGAGGACGAATCGCTCGAGCGCGGCGCGATCGTGCGTGATCTCGTGAAAGACAAGCCGGCGGACGTACTCGGCCACGTCCTCGTCGAAGAAGTCCTCGAGCTCGAGCGCGCGGGCGCGGCCGCGCGGATCGGATGGATACAACGGCGGCTCGGGGAAGCGGCGCTCGAGCGCGGCGATGATCGCGGTGGAGTCACAGATCGGCTTGCCGTCCAGGACCAGGAGCGGAAACGTCTTGCGCCGCCCTCGCGTGAGCCACAGCGCCACCGCCATGTGGGTGCCGGCCGGCGCCACGCGCCGGTCGTAGCGAACACCCTTGTAGTCGAGTGCCCAGCGCGCCTTCTCGCTGTAGTGGGAGAAGGGGATGTGCCACAGCGTGTACATACTGACCGGTCGGTACGGTAGCATGCACGCGCCAGGATGGCCACCCGGACCAGATCGAAGCGCGCCCGCCTCGACCGGCGCACCCGCCGCGGGCGCGCCGAGCGCCGCGACGCCCGCCACGCGCTGCTGCAGGCCGCGCTCGAGGTGTTCGCGGAGCGCGGCTACCGCGACGCGACGATCGACGAGATCGCCGCCGCCGCCGGCTACTCCAAGGGCGCGGTCTACTGGCACTTCGACGGCAAGGACGATCTCTTCTTCGCCCTGCTGGAGGAACGGGTCGACCGGCCGATTCGCGAGTCGATCGAGCTGCTCGCCTCGGCGCCCCCGGATCACGACATGGCGCCCGAGGCGACGCGACTGTTCGCCGAGCTGCTCGGCGAGGAGCGCCAGATCGTGCTCCTCGACCATGAGTACTGGTCGCTGGCGGCCCGCGATCCCCGGCTGCGCGCCCGCTACGCGCGCCGCCAGCGCGAGATGGAGCGCGCTTTTGCACGCGCGATCGAGGCGCGCGCGGCGCACCTCGGGACGCCGAAGGCGGCGGAGAACGCGGAGGAACTGGCGACGATGATGCTCAGCCTCGCCCGCGGCCTCGGCAGGGAGAAGCTGATCAGCCCGGGCGCCGTCCCGGACCACATGCTCGGCGAGGCCTACGCGACGATCTACGCCGGCCTGGTCGCCAGGACCGGCGCCGGCTGAATCCGTCCCTGCGATGTGCGAACATGTGTTCGTGCGCTGGGACAACCTGGAGAAAGGAGAACGCACGCAGGGGTCGCTGCCCGGTCTGGGTGACTCCGTGGTGCGGACATTCGACGCTCCCGAGGCGCTTGGCATCCGGTTTCACGAGGTGCAAGCGCGCTCGGGCCTCAACGAGGTGCCGAAGCGATCGCGAATGCCGTTCCGCTGGACGATCAACCCGTACCGCGGCTGTACCCACGCGTGCGTCTTAGCGGGTCTACTGCTTCGCTAGACCCACCCACACCTACCTCGACTTCAACGCCCGCGAGGACTTCGAGCGCGAGATCGTGGTCAAGGTCAACGTCCCGGAGCTGGTCCGGGCCGAGCTCGGGCGGCGGTCGTGGCAGGGCGCCCACGTCGCGCTCGGTACCAATACCGATCCGTACCAGTGGGTCGAGGGGCGCTACAGGCTCATGCCCGGGATCTGGGAGGCGATGCGCGACTACGCGAACCCGTGCTCGCTGCTGACCAAGTCGCCGCTGTTGCTGCGCGACGTGGCGCTGTTTCGCGAGCTGGTAGAGCGCACCGAGTTCGTGGCCAACCTCTCGATCCCGACGCTCGAGGAGAAGGCGTGGCGAGCGACCGAGCCGCACACGCCGCATCCACGGAAGCGGATCGAGGCGGTCGCCGAGCTGCGCCGCAACGGGATCCCCACCGGGGTCCTGGTCGCGCCGCTGATCCCCGGCGTCAACGACGACCCCAAGCAGGTCGAGGAGCTGCTCGGGCTGCTGGGGGAGGCCGGCGCGCAGAGCGTCTCGGCGATCGGGCTTCACCTGCGCGGGGAGGTGCGCGAGATCTGGTTCGACTGGCTGCGCCAGTACCGCCCGGACCTGCTCGATCGCTACCAGGGGCTCTACGCGCGCGGCGCCTACCTGCGCAAGGACGAGCAGGAGCGGCTGCGAAAGCTCGCCCCCGGCTGGTCACGGCTCAAGGGACTGCGCCGCGGCACCAAGCGCAACACCGGCCACGAGCAGGCGCAGGTCACGGAGCGGCGGCGGCAGGAAGCCCAGCCGACGCTCTTCTGAGCGAGAGAGCGACGGGCACCGTGGCGATCGCGCAGGCCGCCGCGAGGCCGAACGCCGCCGAGTAGCCGCCGAGCGCGGCGGCGACGCCGACCAGCGGGCTGCCGATGCCCATGCCGAGGTCGAAGAAGGCCGTGAACGTTCCCATCGCGACCCCGCGGCGCTCGACCGGGACACGGTTGACCACCAGCAGCGCGAGGGAAGGGAAGAGCAGCGAGAAGCCGGCGCCCATCGCGACCGCTCCGATCAGCGCGACTTCGAGCGACTCGGCGCCGGCGATCGTCACCAAACCGACCGCCTCGATGCTCGCGGCTGCGACCGCGCAGCGAATCGGCCCGTAGCGGTCTGGCAGCCAGCCGCCGACGAGCCGGATCACGACCACCATCGCAGCGAACGCGGCGAACACGGCGGCGCCGTGGCCGATCCCGCGCTGGTCGAGATGCAGGACGATGAACGCGGCCACGCACGCGTAGCCGACGATCGCGAGCGAGAGCCCGATCCCGGGGCGCAGCGCCTCGCGCGAGATCAGCCGCCGCTCGACTGCGGCCTCCGGGTGGGGCCGAAAGCGCTCGGGGATCCGCAAAGCGACGAGCGCTCCGACCAGCGGTGCCGCAGCCGCAAACGCCCACACCACCTCGAAGCTCGTCGCGTGCAGGATCAGCTCGCCGATCGGCGGCCCGAGCGCCAGCCCGCCCCAGATCGCAAGGCCGTAGAGGCCGATGACGCGACCGCGCCGGTCAGGCGGCGCGAGATCGACGATCCAGGCCGAGCCGGCGACGTACACGGCGCCCTCGCCGGCGCCGAGGAACAGGCGGGCGACGATCAGCCCGGGGACGCCGGCGGGGACGAAGTAGAGCACTCCCGCGATCGCGGTCGAGATCGAACCACCGATCACAACGGCCTTGCGCCCACGACGGTCAGCCAATCCGCCGGCCAGCGGGCGGCAGGCGAGCCCGGTGATCGCGAAGGCGCCGGTGACGATGCCGACCTCCAGGTCGCCCGCGCCGAGCGGGCCCTTGACGTAGCGCGGCAGCACCGGCAGCGTCGCGCCGACCGCGAGCAGCCCGAGCCCGGTGACCACGAAGACGCCGACGAACGCTGCCTGCGCGGTCGAAAAGCGGGCGAGCAGCCGGTTCACCCGTGAATAGATAGCTGGATCACGAAATTGGTTTGCACTTCCGCCCTTTGGGAATAGGTAGCCCGAGATCAAGGGCTCCGGCGGGCGGGGGGCTTCCCGCGGGCCGGAATGGAGTGAGTGATGGCTGAATCCGCCTCAGCGGGCTCGACGCATCATCCGGAGATCGACTGGGATGCTGCGGCGAACTCGCCCGAGTTCAAGAAGCTCGTCCGCGCGCGCCGTTCGTTCGTCATCCCGGTGCTGGGTTTCGTCTTCATCTGGTACTTCGGCTTCATCGCCCTCGCCGGGTACGCCCCGGACTTCATGGGCGAGCGCCTCATCGATGGCTTCACGGTCGGTTACCTGTTGGCCCTGACCCAGTTCGTGATGACCTGGGTTCTGGGCTGGCTCTACCTACGCCAGAGCGACCGGGTCTTCGACCCCCTCGCTAAGCGAGCGGCGCAGAAGGCGCTCGAAAGCGGCAGGGTCGGTCCGCGCACAGCGGCCGGCAGTAGTGATGGAGCTGGGGCGGTGAGTCGCTGATGCTGCCGTTCGCAGAGGTAAATGTCGAAGCGGTCTCGATCTTCGCGGTCGTGGTCGCGATCACGCTGGCGATCACATACTGGGCCTCGAAGCGGACCCAGGACGCAACGACGTTCTGGGCCGCGGGCCGAGGGATCACCGGCGTGCAAAACGGGTTTGCGATCGCCGGCGACTACATGTCGGCGGCGTCGTTTCTGGGGATCGCCGGGCTGATCTTCCTGTTCGGCTTCGACGGGTTCCTGTACTCGGTTGGCTTCCTGGTCGCCTTCCTGATCGTGCTCTACCTGCTCGCCGAGCGGATGCGCAACTCGGGCAAGTTCACGATCGCCGACGTGCTCTCGTTCCGGCTCAACGAGCGTCCGGCGCGGGTCGCGGCGGCGCTCGGCACGCTCACGGTCGTCGCCTTTTACCTGATCGCGCAGATGGTGGGGGCGGGGATCTTGATCCAGGCCCTGGTCGGGATCGACTTCAGCGTCGCCGTGCTCGCGACCGGGGCGTTCATGCTCTGCTACGTCGTCTTCGGCGGCATGCTGGCGACCACCTGGGTGCAGATCATCAAGGCGGTGCTGCTGATGACGGCGACGATCGTTCTGTCGCTGTTCGTGCTCGGCAAGATCGGCTGGAACCCGATCGACATCTTCGACAAGGCACAGGCCCAGTCGGACGACGGCGCCGCGTACCTGACGCCGGGACTGCGGTTCACGGAGCCGATCGACACCATCTCCCTCGGGCTCGGACTGCTCTTGGGGACTGCGGGGCTGCCGCACATCCTGATGCGGTTCTTCACCGTGCCGGACGCGAAGGCCGCGCGCTCGTCGGTGGTCTGGGCGGTTGGCCTGATCGGGTCGTTCTACGTGATGACCACCTTCCTGGGCTTCGGCGCCCGGGCGATCCTGGGCGGAGCCCCGGCAGGCATCGACGAGGCCGGCAACCTGGCGGCGCCGCTGCTCGCCCAGGAGGTGGGCGGCGGCCTCGGCACGGTGGGCGGTGACGCGTTCCTGGCGATCATCGCCGCGGTGGCGTTCGCCACCATCCTCGCGGTGGTCGCGGGGCTGGTGATCTCGGCCTCCGGCGCGGTCGCCCACGACGTGTGGTCGAACGTGATCCGCAAGGGCCGCGACTCCGAGCACGAGGAGGTCTATGTCGCGCGCATCGCGGCCGTTGGGATCGGCGCGATCGCGATCACGATCGCGATCATCGGCGGCTCCGACCTGAACGTCTCGTACATGGTCGGGCTCGCGTTCGCGGTCGCCGCGAGCGCCAACTTCCCGGCCCTGTTGCTGGCGTTGACCTGGAAGCGATTCAACACCACGGGGGCGGTCGCCGGGGTGGTCACGGGCGTCGTCACCTCGGTCGGCCTGGTGCTGATCGGACCAGACGTGCGCAGCGACCCGATCGAGATCATCCCGGGCGTGCCGCTGTCCCAGCCGGCGATCCTGTCGGTGCCACTCGGGTTCCTCGCCTGCTACCTCGGCACCATCCTCTCCGGCGAGGAGACGAAGGCCGAGCGCGGGTTCGAGGAGCTGCACGTGCGCGCCGAGACCGGGCTCGGGGCGGAGGTGCCGATCGAAGGGGCCGGTCTGACGCCGCGGCCTCGGCGCCCCAAGGCGCCGGACCGCGAGGCGGTGACCACGCCCGCGGGCCGTTCGTAGGAGACTGCGCGAGGCTGCGGGCACGCGCCCGCGGCCTCGCAGTCGACATTCGATAGGAGGACCAGATGGAGGCCGCAACCGGCAAGTCTCAAACCCTCGAGACGGAGCTGGGAGAGCTGCTCGAGCGCGAGTCCTTCGAGCCGCCCGAGGAGTTTCGCTCCGAGGCGCTCGTCACCGACGAGTCGCTGCACGAGCGGGCGGCCGCCGACCCGCAGGCGTGGTGGGAGCAGTGCGCCTCCGACCTCGATTGGTTCGAGCGCTGGGACACCGTGCTCGACGACTCCGACCCGCCCTTCTACAAGTGGTTTCAGGGCGGCAAGCTGAACGCCTCCTACAACTGCCTCGACCGCCACGTCGAGGCGGGCCGCGGCGACCGGGTCGCGTATTACTGGCACGGCGAGGAGGGCGAGACCCGCGAGGTGACCTACGCCGACCTGCACCGCGACGTCCAGCGGCTCGCCAATGTGCTCAAGGATCGCGGCATCGCGGCCGGCGACGTGGTCGGGATCTTCCTGCCGATGATCCCCGAGGTCGCCGTCGCGATGCTTGCCTGCGCGCGGATCGGCGCCCCGCACAACGTCGTCTTCGGCGGCTTCTCGCCCGACGCGGTCAAGGAGCGGATGCAGTTCTCGGAGGCCAAGGCACTGATCACCGTCGACGGCGCGCGGCGCAAGGGAAAGACCGCCGAGATCAAGCCGGCGGTCGACGAGTTCCTCGGCGAGGTGCCGTCGATCGAGACCGTCGTCGTCGTCCGCAACACCGGCGCAGACGTCGAGATGAAGGACGGCCGCGACCTCTACTACGACGAGGCGATCGAGCAGGCCCACGACGAGTGTCCGCCCGCCGAGCTCGACGCCGAGCACCCGCTCTACATCCTCTACACGTCAGGCTCGACCGCGAAGCCCAAGGGGATCCTGCACACGACCGGCGGCTACCTCACCGGGGTCGCGTGGACGCACAAGTACGTGTTCGACCTCAAGCCCGACGAGGACGTCTACTGGTGCGGTGCCGACGTTGGCTGGGTCACAGGGCACTCCTACATCGTCTACGGCCCGCTTGCAAACGGCGCCACGTCGGTGATGTGGGAGGGCGGTCCGGACTATCCCGACAAGGACATCTGGTGGGAGCTGATCGAGCGCTTCGGGGTGACGATCTTCTACACCGCGCCGACCGCGATCCGCGCCTGCATCAAGTGGGGCGCCGAGTACCCGGGCAGGCACGACCTCTCTTCGCTGCGGCTGCTGGGAACGGTCGGCGAGCCGATCAACCCGAAGGCGTGGCTCTGGTACTGGAAGGTGATCGGCGGCGAGCGCTGCCCGATCGTCGACACGTGGTGGCAGACCGAGACCGGCCACATCATGATCACCACGCTGCCAGGCGCGCAGGCGACCAAGCCGGGGTCGGCCGGTAACCCTCTGCCGGGGATCGAGGCGGCGGTGCTCGACGAGGAGGGAAACGAGGTCGACGGCGAGCAGGGGCTGCTCGCGCTGCGCCGGCCGTGGCCGGGCATGTTGCGGACGCTCTACAAGGAAGACGACCGCTACGTCGAGACCTACTTCGAGAAGTTCGGCAAGGAGACGTACTTCGTCGGCGACGCGGCGCGCAAGGACGAGGATGGTTACTTCTGGGTGATCGGCCGGGTCGATGACGTGATCAACGTCTCCGGCCATCGCCTGTCGACCGCCGAGGTGGAGTCGGCGATCGTCTCGCACCCCAAGGTCGCCGAGTCGGCGGTGATCGGCCAGTCCGACGAGGACACCGGCCAGGCGATCTGCGCCTTCGTCACCCTCGAGGGCGACCTCGAGGGCTCAGACGACCTCGTCGCCGAGCTGCGCGAGCACGTCGCGGTGCGGATCGGCAAGCTGGCGCGGCCGAAGCGGATCGTCTGGTCCGACGACCTGCCGAAGACCCGCTCGGGCAAGATCATGCGCCGGCTTCTGCGCGACATCGCCGAGGGTCGCGAGCTCGGCGACGTGACCACCCTGCGCGACCCCGACGTGGTCAAGGAGCTCGACGAGATCGTCAAGCGCCGCGCGAGTGAGGGCGAGGAGGAGTAGGGCTCAGCCCGACCGCAGCTCCGCCCGCCTGAGCTTGCCGCTAGTCGTTCGCGGCAGCTCCGAGGCGAACTCGACGATCCGCGGGTACTTGTAGGGCGCGGTAACGGACTTCACGTGGTCCTGGAGTTCGCGGACGAGCTCGTCCGAGGGCTCGCGGTCGCGCAGCACGACGATTGCCCGCACCACCGACCCGCGCTCGGCATCGGGCGCCGCGACGGCCGCCGCCTCGGCAACCGCCGGGTGGCTCGCTAGCGCCGACTCGACCTCTGACGGCCCGATCCGGTATCCGGCGGACAGGATCAGGTCGTCGTTGCGACCCTCGTGGTAGAGGTAGCCGTCCTCGTCCTCGCGCACCACGTCGCCCGTCGGCCACCACTCGCCCGCGAACGGCTCGCCGTCGAGGTAGCGCGAGAAGAAGGTCGGGCAGCTATCGACTCGGACCTGCAGCTCGTCGTCGGCGACCCGCAGCTCGAAGCCGGGCAGCGGCTTTCCCATCGAGCCCTCCCGCGCCGGCTCACCCGCGAGGTTCCCCGTCAGATGCCCGGTCTCGGTCTGCCCGTAGCCGTCGGCGATCTCAAGGCCGGTCGCGTCGCGCCATGCCGCGAACACCTCTCGGTCGAGGGTCTCGCCGGCGGACACCGCGCGGCGCAGACCGGGCAGCGGCCGCAGTCCGGCGCGCTGGACGAGGACGCGGTACTCGGTGGGCGCCTGGCAGAGCACCTCGACCTGCTCGCGCTCGATCAGCTCCAGGCGCTCGTGCGGCTCGAAGCGCCCGTCGACGATCATCGCCGCCGCGCCGCAGAGCCACGGTGCGACGAACAGGTTGCGCGCCGACTTCGACCACCCGGTCGCGGTCGTACACCAGACGAGCTCTCCCTTGCGGGCGCCGAGCCAGCGCTCAGCCTGAGCGCGCTGCGCGGGCAGGTAGCGCTGCGCGTGAAGCGCGGCGCGCGGCTCGCCGGTCGTTCCCGAGGTGAAGACGATCAGCGCCGGGTCCTCGGGATCGAGGCCGGCGAGCTGGACCGGCGTCTCCTGGGCGCGATCCTCGTCCAGGACCTCCGCGATCTCGGCCATCGTCATCGCGTCGATCGCCGGCGGAAGCTCACCCAGCAGCTCCTCGTCGCCCACGCATAGCACCGGCTCGGCGACCGCGGCCCGCAGCTCCAGGTCCTTGCGGCGCAGCTGGGTGTTGCACGGCAGCGCCACCGCCCCCATCCGCCAGCAGGCCAGCAGCGCCAGCACCCACTCGACCCGGTTGCCGACCAGCGTCATCACCACGTCGCCGCGGCCGACGCCCCTTGCCACCAGCGCCCCCGACAGCCCAGCCGACATCGCGATCAGCTCGCCGAAGTGCCACACCCGCCGCCGCCCGTCACGCCCGATCGCAACCAGCGCCGGCCTCGACGCCGGAAAGCGCTCGAGCACGTCGGAGATGAAGTTCACGGTGCTCCTTGCTCAGCACTCCGCCGGCTTTTCGAGCTGCTCGTGGATCGTGTCCACGCGCGAGCCGACCTTGCCCTGGGCGTTGACGTCGGCGCGCATGCAGGCCTGCTCGGCGAACGCCAGCACCTCGCGTTGGCGGCGGTTGAGCTCGAACGAGACCTTCGCCTCATGGTCGCGCAGCCGCTTGCGCTCCGGGCTGAAGCCGAAGTGGAAGTCATCGGGGATCCCCTCGATGACGAGCTCGGCGTGGACCCGGACGCGGCGGCCGTCCTTGGACTCGACGCCGAGCTTGATCTTGCCCTGGCGCAGGGCCGCCTCCTGGGTCTCGGTGAGCAGCGCGAGCTCGGGAGGCTTCGGCTTCGGCGGCTGCTCGGGCTTCGCGAGGGCAGCCGGGGCAATCACGGCCGCCAGCGCCACGACTAGAACCGTCCTCCTCAACGCCTCAGCTCCGTACCGTCGTAAAGCTTCTTGACCACAACCGCACCGGGCGGTGTCGCGTCGAGGCAAAGCTCGCACAGCACGCACTCGTCGAGGTTCTCGGGCACCGTCTCGACCTTGCCGCCCGCGTCGCGGAAGATGTCGACCGGGCAGACCTCCTCCAGCTTTCGCGCGACCTCGACGTCGGCGACGGCGTCGGGCGCGACCTCGACGTCGATGAAGATCCCGTGCGTCTCGCTCATGCCGGCACCCCCAGGCGCTCCTTGACCGCGTCGGGGATCTCGTCGATGCGCTCGACGACGGGGATCCCCGCGGCCTCGAGCCGGGCGATCTTCTCGCTCGCCGAGTCCTCCTTGCCCTCGACGATCGTGCCGGCGTGGCCGAAGCTCATCCCCTGCATCTCCTCGTCGTCCATGAACCGGCCGGCCATGAAGGCGACGATCGGCAGCCGCGAGTCGTTGGCCTCGCGCCAATCGACGAGCTCGGCCTCCATCCGGCCGCCGGGCTCGGTGTAGATGACGATCGCCTCGGTCTGCTCGTCGGCCTCGAACAGGGGCATCAACTCGGCGTAGGTCGAGCCGATGATCGCGTCGCCGCCGATCGAGATCGCGGTGGAGACGCCGAGGCCGGCGGCTGTGAGCGTCGAGGAGATCTCGGTGGTCATGCCGCCCGACCGCGACATCACCCCGACCGGGCCGGGCGAGTAGGCCTTGGCGGCGTCCTTGGCGGGGCCGCCGATGCCGCCCATCTTCGCCACCCCGGGGACGATCAGGCCGAGGCAGTTGGGGCCGATGATCCGGGCGCCGCGCAAGCTCGCGAGCTCGACCATCTGCGCGACGTCGCGGCGCGGGATCCGCTCGGTGACAACCACGATCAGCTTGATCTGGTTCTCGATCGCCTCGAGCACGGCGTCCTTGGTGAACGCGGGGGGGACCGTGACCACGGCGCCGTCGGGTGGCGTGCCGTGATGCTCGACAACCTGCTCGACCGTGTCGAAGACCGGGACGCCGTGGACCTCGCGCCCCTTGCGCCCCGGCGTCACGCCGCCGACGATCTTCGAGCCGAAGTCGAGGCACTCGCGGGTGAGGTTGACCGCCTCGCGCCCGGTGATCCCCTGGACGATGAACGTGAAGTCCTCGTTGAGTAGGACCGCCATCAGCCCTGCACCTTGGCAACCGCGCGGCCGGCGGCCTCCCACATCGAAACGGAGCGGTCGCAGTACTCGATCCCGTACTTGTCGAGGATCCTGTAGCCCTCCTCCTCCCAGGCGCCCGGGATGCGGAAGATCGCGATCGTCTCGGCCGGGTCCTTGCCGAGCTCCAGACAGGCCTTGATCACCCCGCGGGCAACGATGTCGACCCGGGTGTTGGAGACGATCGACATCATCACCGCGATCTTCTCGACGCCATCCTTCTTCAGCACCTCCTTGGCGAGCCCGCACGACTTCGACACTGACGGGTTGCCGCCGATCTCGGCGTAGTTGGCGGGCCTTCCGCCTCGGCTGCGGACAGCGTCGGTGAGCGTCAGCGAGCCGCCGCCGGCCCCGATCACCAGGCCGAGGTTGCCGCTGAAGCCGTGATCCTTGCCCTGGATCACGCCGCGGTGGTCGGCGGCGTCGATCGCCTTCACGTTGCGCTCGAACTCGCTCGGCTCGTAGAGCTCCCGCGGCTCGGAGAGGTCGACGCCGGCCTCGGTCAGCATCGCCTTCTGGCGGCCGACCGCCTCGTCCTCCATCTCCATGTGGGCGTCCAGTGCGACGAACGACCCGTCGGCGAGCCGGGCGAGGGGGTTGATCTCGGCGAGCGTCATGTCGCAGTCGCGCTGGAGGCGGGCGAGGGTGGCAAGCACCGAGGTGGCGCGGTTGAGCTCGGAGCCGGTCATGCCCGTGCGGGCGACCGTCTGCTTCGCCTCGAAGTCGGAGATCGGCATCAGGTTGGACAGGTGGCCGCGGCCGACGTGGTCGGGGTGCTCCTCGGCGACCTGCTCGATGTCGATCCCGCCCATGTCGCTGAACAGCATCATCGGGCGCTTGGCCCGTCCGTCCCAGAGCACCGCGGCGTAGTACTCCTGCTCCACCTCGGCCTTCGGGTCGACGAGCACGCCCACGGGCATGTGGCCGCCGATCTCGAGCTCGAGGATCTCGGCCGCATGGGCCTCGGCCTCCTCGGGGGTGTCGGCGAACTTGACGCCGCCGGCCTTCATCCGCCCTCCGGTCAGCACCTGGGACTTGATCACGGTGGGCCCGCCGATCCGCTCGGCGGCCTCGCGCGCCTTTGCGGCGGTGGTCGCGAAGCCGTACTCGGTCACCGGGATCCCGGCCCGCTCGACGATCCGGCGGGATTCGTACTCGTAAAAGCGCACAGCGGCGCGGAAGGCTAACGCAGCGTGGTGGTGCGGTTCCTCTGCACCGCGCGCCAGATCAGCAGCGCGACGATGGCGCCGATCAGCGAGCCGAAGATCCCTGACGCCTGCAGCGCACCCTCGTCGAAGTCCTCGTTGAAGATCAGGTAGCCCAGGAAACCGCCGACGAAGCTGCCGACGACGCCCAGCGCCACCGTCTGCCAGAAGCCCATGTCGTCGTGGCCTGGCACCAGCAGCCGGGCGAGATATCCCGCGACCACGCCGACCACGAGCAGGTAAAGAATCAGTCCGAGCATCGGTTGTTCCCTCCGTGGGGGGTCAGCCCCCGGGTTCCCGTTGGCGGCGCCCGCAAACCGGCCGGTACGGCACAATGGCGCCCTTGTGCCTGGGAGTCGTCCTCCGGGCAGCGGGACCAAGACCACACGCGAGAGGGAGTGATCTGAGCATTGAGTGAGACCACGGCCGCGACCGAGGCCCCACCGAAAAACGCGAAGCTGTCCGCCTGGGTGGAGCGGATTGCCGAGCTGACCCAGCCCGACGCGATCCACTGGTGCGACGGCTCGGCGGAGGAGTACGACCGGCTCTGCCAGGAGCTCGTCGACGCGGGGACTTTCGAGAAGCTCTCCGACGCCAAGCGGCCCAATTCCTACCTTGCGCGCTCGGACCCCGGCGACGTCGCCCGGGTCGAGGACCGGACGTTCATCTGCTCGCAGAGCGAAGCGGATGCCGGTCCGACCAACAACTGGCGCGAGCCGCAGGAGATGCGCACGGAGCTCGACCAGCTGTTCGCCGGCTGCATGCGCGGACGCACGATGTACGTGGTCCCGTTCTCAATGGGCCCGCTCGGGTCGCCCATCGCCCACGTCGGCGTCCAGCTCACCGACTCGGCCTACGTCGCGACCTCGATGCGGATCATGACCCGGATGGGCGACGGGGCGCTCGAGGCGCTCGGCTCCGACGGCGAGTTCGTCCCCTGTGTGCACTCGGTGGGGATGCCGCTGGCCGAGGGACAGGACGACGTGCCGTGGCCGTGCGACGCCGAGAACAAGTACATCGTCCACTTCCCCGAGTCGCGGGAGATCTGGTCCTACGGCTCGGGCTACGGCGGCAACGCGCTACTCGGCAAGAAGTGCTTCGCGCTCCGGATCGCCTCGGCGATGGCGCGCGACGAGGGCTGGTTCGCCGAGCACATGCTGATCCTCAAGCTGACCTCGCCCGACGGCGAGGTCAAGTACGTGACCGGCGCGTTTCCGTCGGCGTCGGGAAAGACGAACCTGGCGATGCTGATCCCGACCCTCGAGGGCTGGACGGCCGAGACGATCGGCGACGACATCGCGTGGATGAAGTTCGGCGACGACGGCCGGCTCTACGCCGTCAACCCGGAGGCCGGCTTCTTCGGCGTCGCCCCGAACACCAGCCACAAGACCAACCCCAACGCCATGGGGACGATCGAGCGCAACTCGATCTTCACCAACTGCGCGCTCACCGACGACGGCGACATCTGGTGGGAAGGGATGACCGGCGAGCCGCCCGCGCACGCGATCGACTGGCACGGCAACGACTGGACACCCGACTCCGAGGAGCCGGCCGCGCACCCGAACGCTCGGTTCACGACACCGGCGTCGCAGTGTCCGTGCATCGCGCCCGAGTGGGAGGACCCGGCCGGGGTGCCGATCGACGCCTTCCTGTTCGGCGGCCGGCGGGCGACCGTGGTGCCGCTGGTCAGTGAGGCGTTCGACTGGGAGCACGGCGTCTTCCTCGGCGCGACGATGTCGGTCGAGACCACCGCCGCCGCGGCAGGCGAGGTCGGCAAGCTGCGCTTCGACCCGATGGCGATGCTTCCGTTCGCCGGCTACAACATGGCCGACTACTTCGGGCACTGGTTGAAGCTGGGCCGCGAGGCGGACCCCGAGAAGCTGCCGAAGGTCTTCCTCGTCAACTGGTTTCGCAAGGACGAGGACGGCAAGTTCATCTGGCCCGGCTACGGCGAGAACAGCCGCGTGCTCGAGTGGGTCTGCCGCCGCTGCGACGGCGAGGGCGAGACCGTCGAGACCCCGATCGGCCTCGTCCCGGCACAGGGCGAGATCGACGCCGAGGGCGCCGGGATCTCGGAGGAGAGGATGCGCGAGCTGCTCACCGTCGAGCCCGAGCAGGTGCGGGAGCAGCTGCCGCAGGTCGAGGAGTTCCTGAGCCAGTTCGGCGATCGCCTGCCGGCCGAGATCACCGCTCAGCTCGAGGGGCTGAAGCAGCGGCTGGCCTAACGGCGCAGGCGCATAATCGTCTCCAAATAGTCGAGGTCGATGATGTCGATCGGCCTACCGGCACTGCGTTTCATTGCCCGGAGGTCCTCGGGTGACGCCACGAGGACGGAGAAGTCACCGAAGTCGACCTGCTCGGCTCGCTTGCGCAGCGTTCCATAAGGCGGTGCTCCGGCTGGGCGCCGGTGTACATCGAGCCAGCCGAGCGAGGTCTTGAGCGTCAGCACGTCCACCTTCGCGAGCGTGGCGGCATCGGGCACGAACGGGACGTTGTCGTCGACCCCCCTTAGGCTGGCGCCCAGGTCGACGAGTACTTCCCCAAGGCGCTCCAGATTCGCGGCATCGGGATTGAAGACGATGTCCAGGTCGCGTGTGAGCCGAGTCGACCCATGAGCGATCAAAGCGATTCCTCCAATGACGACGAAATCAATCGCCGCGTCGGAGAGCCGCCGCAGCATCGGCTCGAGCTCGAACTCTGGCCACTCCTCAGGGGTCACGACTCGCTAGAGCCGCCGAGGCGATCGATCTCGCCCCCCTGTATGAAGCTTGAAAGCCCCGGAGACGATCGGCCGGCGAGGCGCGAAATGCCTCGCGAATCAGGCTTTCATCGATGTGGGGCCACCCGGATCGCTCCAGGTCGACGCGCAGGTCGTGACCGGTCGCCGCGATGGCCTTGACGAAGGTCTCGACCTTCGGATTTGAACGACCGGATTCGAGGCGGGCGACGACGGGCTGCGACACCCCGAGCCGCTCCGCCAGTTCCGCCTGCGTAAGCCCGCCTCGCTCTCGCGCCTCCTTGAGCACCTTTCCAGGCAGGATCATGCCCAGATTATAGCCCTTCCGCTATATTGTCAGATCGAGTAGGACTCGATCGTTGCGGGAGCTGGAGTGCTGTTCACCGCCGGCGACGAGTCCTCATGGACGCGCCAATGCAGCCTCGACAGCGCCGCTCGAGCACGCCCCGGGACATATGGGGCGACGGCGTCGGCCAGCCTGCGATCGGGCACGAGTGCGTGAGGCTCGCCGCCGATGTCGAGCTGGCCGTGGCGGTTGGAGTTCGCGCGCCAGAGTCGATCGCGGTCGAAGCCGTTTGTGAGCATGTCACGGTTCTGCCACCCGACACCGGCGGGCGTGCCCGCCGCGTCAGCGCGGCGCCCATGCGCGATCCGTGCCGCCAGTCGGGAGCGGCATTGAAGGGGTGCGTGGAGACAGACGATCTCGTCGCAGTCCTCGATCGGCCCATCAGCCTCGCAAACGCCGTGGGCTCCGCGGCGGAGCCAGGTTCCGCCCCCCAACCTGACGATCAACTTCGGCTCCCACTCGACCTCGACAAGGCTTGCGCCTCCGGTATGAACCCGGTGTCGGGCCTCCGAGGGCGGGGTCGTGCGAGCGGGCCGGTGGTCCATCGTCAGCAGCGCGCGCTCGGAGGTCCGGCGGCGCCACCGACGCTGGACGAAGTTCACGAGTTGGATCCGCAGCGCTCCGGCCGGTGAGCCCGCCAGCAGCCGTGGAAGCGGCTCCGCGGCTACAAAGAACTCGTCGGCGTCGATCGGCAGCACCCAGTCGGCTCCCTGCAGGCGCGCCTCGGCAACCAGGCCGTTGACGAGCTCTTCGTGAAAGAACGGACCATCGTCGCTGCTGAGCTCGATCGGCAGGTCGCGGGCCAGGAGCGCGACCCGCTCGCGGGTGCCGTCGCTCGAGCCATTGTCGAGCACGAGTATCCGCTCGAGGCCCAAGCCGAGATGGTGCAGCAGGTTGATCCGGACGAGGTCGACCGCGTTGCGGACGAGCATGACGCCGAAGACGACCACGCCGGCGCCTTCGCCCGGCGCCGCGCTCAGAGCTCGTAGGCCTTCGCCAGCTCCGGATCCTTCTTCGCCAGCATCTCCGCCAGCGAGACCATCACCTTGCACTGCTTCCAGGTCGCATCATCCTGCATCTTGCCGTCGATCATGTGCACGCCGCGGCCGTCGGGGATCGCCTCGAGCACCTTCTTGGCGAATTTGACCTCCTCGGGCTCCGGGCTGAAGACCTTCTTCGCGATCTCGATCTGGGCGGGGTGAAGCGACCACGCGCCGACGCAGCCGAGCAGAAACGCGGCGCGGAACTGGGTTTCGCAGCCGACGGTGTCCTTGATGTCGCCGTAGGGGCCGTAGAAGGGGAGGATCCCCGCCGACGTGCAGGCGTCGACCATGCGCGCGATCGAGTAGTGCCAGGGATCCTGCTGCGCGGTCGCGCGCGGCGCCTCGGGGTCGTCCGGGTCGGGGTCCTCGATCACCTGGTAGCCGGGGTGGCCGCCGCCGACGCGGGTCGTCTTCATCCGTCGCGAGGCAGCGAGGTCTGCGGGCCCGAAGCTCATCCCCTGCATCCGCGGCGACGCCGTCGCGATCGCCTCCAGGTTGACGACGCCCAGCGAGGTCTCGAGGATCGCGTGCACGAGCAGCGGACGGTCGAGCTCAGCCTTTGCCTCGAGCTGCGCCAGCAGCCGGTCGACGTAGTGGATGTCCCAGGCGCCCTCGACCTTGGGCACCATGATCACCTCGAGCTTGTCGCCGATCTCGCCGACGAGCGTGGTCAGGTCGTCGAGCACCCAGGGGCTCTCGAGCGAATTGATCCGCGTCCACAGGGCGGTCTCGCCGAAGTCGGTCTCCTTGGCGACCCGCACGAGGCCCTCTCGGGCGGCCTCCTTGCGATCCGCCGGGATCGCGTCCTCGAGGTTGCCGAGAAGCACGTCGACCTGACGCACCATGTCGGGCACCTTGGCGACCATCTTCTCGTTCGAGGCGTCGAGGAAGTGGATCATCCGCGCCGGCTTGACCGGGATCTCGAGCACCGGATCCGGGGCGCCGATCGCGAGCGGCTTGGCGAAATCTCTGGGGTTTCTCATCGGCGGGCCAATCTAGCGGCTAGCGACTAGCCTCGCGGGCCGTGGAGTTCGAGGTTCGAGCCGCGCGCCCCGACGAGGCCGACGCGATCGTGCTGCTGTATGAGTGGCTGTTCGCGCCTCCGGGCATGACTCCGCTCTCCTGGGACGAGCGCCGCGCGGCGGTCGCGCTTCGCGACGCGATCGAGTCCCACGACGCCGTGGTCCTGGTCGCCGAAGCCGAGGGAAGGCTGGTCGGCCTCTGCACCGGCTATCAGGACCTGCACTCGGTCCGCTTCGGCTATCGCGCCTGGGTCGAGGACCTCGCCGTGCATCCGGAGCACCGTTCGCAGGGCATCGGCAAGGCGTTGCTCGACGCGGCCAAGGCCTGGGCCACGGAGCGCGGCGCAACCCATCTCGAGCTCGACTCGGCCGAGGCGCGCACCGAGGCCCACCGCTTTTACGAGCGCGAGGGGGCCGTCTACCGCTCGATCTGCTTCGGCTGGCCGCTCTGAAGGCCGTCGCGGCAATCTCGCTCGCCGTGGGCGGGGTGGCGATCGTGCTGCTGCGGATGGGCGGCGACCCGCTGGCCTTCGTCTGGGCGGAGGACGGCGGCATCTTCCTCGAAGGGGCACTCAACGACAGCGTCGTTGGGGCAATCACGACCAACTACAACGGCTACCTGCACCTCGTCCCGCGGCTGCTCGCCGAGGTAGCCGCGGCGCTGCCGCTTGCGTGGGCGTCCGAGGTGCTTGCTCTCGCTGGTTCAGCGGTGACCGTGCTCTGCGCGTTCGTCGTCTGGCATGCGAGCGCATCGCACCTGCCCGACCCGCTGCTGCGCGGCCTGCTGGCGGCGATGGTGATCCTGCTGCCGGTGGTCGGCTTCGAGACGCTCGCCAACGTCACCAACCTGCAGTGGATGATGCTGTTCGCCTCGTTCTGGCTGCTGCTCTGGAAGCCGCCGTCGTGGCGCGGGGGGCTCGCCGCCGGCGCGTTCGTCGCGCTGACCCTGGCGAGCGCACCGCTCGCACTGCTGCTGGCGCCGCTCGCGGTCCTGCGGGTGGTCGGGCCGCGCACTCGCGCCGATCTCGCGATCGCCGCCGGCTTCGCCGTGGGCGCCGCGGTCCAGCTCGTGGCGATCCTGGTCGACGACTCGGCCCAGGTCGACTCGCGCTGGGACTTCGACCTGCTCCCCGCCTACCTGCTCAGGGTCGTCGGCGGGCTCGGGCTCGGTCGCGACGCCGAGGTCGCCGTGTGGGACGTCGCGCCGACGCCGCTGCTGGTGCTCGCCGGCCTCGCGTTCGCAGCGCTCGTGGCGGCGGCGGTACTCCGGGACATCCCCGCGCGCTCGCTGTCGCTGCTCGCGCTGGGCCTCTCGGTCGTCTACTTCCTCGTCCCCGGATACGTGCGCGATGCCGCCGCGCCGCTGATGTGGACCGACGACTACACGGGCACGTACGGCGCTCGCTACACGATCCTGCCTGCGCTGTTCCTTCTCACCACCGTGCTGCTGCAGCTCCAGGAGCGCACCCGGCTGCGGATCGTCGTGCTGGCCGTGATCTCGGCCGCGGCGATCACCACTTTCTACGTCGGCGATCCCGGCCGCAGCACCGTGCGGTGGTCGGACACCCTCGACGCCGCGCGTGAGGCCTGCGAGCCCGGAACGCCGCTTGCCGGCGAGATCCCGGTCTCCTGGCCGGACTGGCGGATCGACATCCCCTGCTCGCGGCTCGAATAGGCTGGCCCGCGTGGCCGGGCGCATCGTCCTCTTCGGAGCCACCGGCTACACCGGCCGGCTGACCGCCGACGCGCTGATCGAGCGCGGCGAGCGCCCCGTGCTGGCGGGGCGCAGCGCCGAGCGGCTCGAGCGGATGGCGGCCGAGCTGGGC
>DAIRGH010000007.1:0-52821 GCA_036794585.1 Solirubrobacterales bacterium
TCCGCCGATCGACTCGGTGCCGAGCCGGGCGCCGGCGAAGCCGAGGCACGCATGCGCGCGCACGCGGGCCGCGCCCGCGAGCTGCGCGAGCTGCTGATCGCGGCCGCCGATGACGACCTCGACGCCTACGCAGCCGTCAGCGCCGCCCGCGACGCGCCTGAACGCGCGCGAGCCCTCGCTCTCGCCAGCGATCCGCCGCTGGCGATCGCCGAAGCGGCCGCGGAGCTCGCCGAGGCGGCGGCCGAGATCGCGGCGGCCGGCAGCTGGGCGTTCAGCGCCGACGCGGTCGTGGCCGCGAGGCTGGCTGCGGCCGCAGCCCAGGCCGGCGAGGAGCTGGTCGCCGCCAACCTCAAAGACCGAGCCGACGACCCCCGCATCGCACGGGCCGAGGCCGCCGCCGAGCGCGGCGCCCGCGCTGCCGCTGCAGCCGCGTAGGAGTCAGGCCCGACCGAGCGCCGCGGCGGCGGCCGCTCGGCCCGTGCGGACGGCGCCCTCCATGTAGCCGCACACCCACTGGTCAGAGCCACAGACGTAGAAGGGCGGCTCATGAGTGCCATGGAGGGCGCCGACCGCCATCACGTCCCCGGGGCGCCAGCCCGTGATGTAGCCCTCGGTCCACGGGTCGACCCCCCAGCGCCGGATGTGGACGGCGATCGGATCCCCCGCCTCGGTGCCGAACGCGGCGACCAGCTCCTCGGTGAGCTCGCCCTCCACGATCCGCGGCGAGGTGGTGAGGAAGGCGGCCAGGCGCTCGGGCGGGATCAGCGCCGAGATGATCCCCTCGCGCTGGGGCCACGTCCCGCCGATCATCGTCGTTTCCATGTAGGCCGTGCCGTTGAGACCTTTTCGTTCCCAGAACGAGTCGGGATAGGAGAAGCACGCCTTGACGGCGAGCGCATGGCGCTGGCGATCGAGCGAGCCAAGCCGCTCCGGCGAAACGCCATCGATCGAAATCCGGCGAAGCGGGCCCACCGGGACGGCGCTGACCACCGCGTCGCAGTGGAAGCGCTCCCCGCTGGCGGTCTCGGTCGCGCAGCCGGCGGTCGCAGTCTCGATCGCGGTCGCCGGGGTCGAGTAACGGATCCTGCCCTCGAGCTCGGAGGCCATCCGCAGCGCCACCGTGGCCGAGCCCTCCGCCACCATCCCGGATTCCCAGACCGAGTAGTCGTAGAAGCCGCGAGCCCCGGCGGCAGCCTCCTTTCGCAGGTCCGACAACAGCGAGGTCCGTTCCACGGATTCGGCGGCCAGCGAGAGCATCGCGAGCTCGCGGGCGCGAACCGCGTTCGGCGTCGCGCCGCAGGAGCGCATCCAGGCACCGACCGAGATCCGGTCGAGGCGATCAGCCTCCGGGTGCGCCCACGGGTCATCCGGGTCGACGCCCGCAGCGAGCTTCGCGAACTCGGCCTCGGCAGCGTCATAGCTGGCGCGGTCGGCTGCGGTCATCCACGGCCATTCGTTGCCGACCCGGCGCCCTTCGGCAAGCAGGGCGGCGTCCTCACCGGTGGCCTCGGCGCCGAACCCGGCAACGATCGTGAGGCCGAGCTCCTCCGCCAGCCCGCGGTAGGCGGTGTGAAACTCGCCGACGAGCTCACCGCCGAGCTGTACGAGCCGGCCATCCGGGAGCCTCGTCTGCTCAACCCGGCCTCCGGGGCGGCCACGCGCCTCCAGCACGACGACGTCCGCGCCCCCGGAGACCAGGTCGCGTGCCGCAGACAGACCGGCCAGTCCGGCCCCGACGACGACGACGTCACAGCGCATGCAGAAGCTAGCTCCAGGGATACGGGCTGTGAGAGACCGGGTGCAGGTCGCCCGTAGCGAAGCGCTCGAAACGGAAAGGATGCAGCAACGACGAGTGCTCTCCCTGGAGCACCCTGGCGATCTCGCGGCCGACGGCGATCATCTTGTAGCCGTGGTTGGAGTCGGCGGCGACGTAGACGTTCGGCCGCATGTAGTCGAAGATCGGGAAGTTGTCGGCGGTGAAGGCGCCGGCGCCACCGGAGCGGACCTGATGGTAGAGCGGCCGGCAACCCTCGAAACGCTCGAGGCACGCCGACAGCGCCGCGCACCAGAGGTCGGGAAAGCCGGGGTCCACGGTCCCGGTCGGGTAAGGGTCGACGACGAGCTCGGATCCGATCGGCAGGGGCTGAGCGCCGCCCTGCACCGACTCGCGGTCGGGCTTGACGTAGATGCCCCAAGGCTCCTCGGTGACCAGACGGCCCTCGTCGTCTGAGAGGGGGCGGTCGGAGTCGACGTGCAGCACCGGGCTCTCGTTTCCGTCGGCAGTGTCGAAGGTCGACGGCGCCAGCATCACCTCTCCCTCCTGCAGGTACCAGTAGGTCCACATCGCCAGGTCGCGTTCGACCGGGCCGTCCGGCCGGCGGATGTCGATCCGGTCGGAGAGCCCGAGCATCCGCCACAGGCGCGGGATCCACGGGCCCACCGCGACCACGACCTGATCGACCTCGATCGGGCCCGCGGTCGTCTCGACGATCGTCACCGCCCCGGAGCCGTCGGATTGGAACCCGGTGACCTCGACTCCCTCGACGATCTGCGCGCCGGCGGCCCGGGCCTTCGCCGCCAGGCCTCGCATCGCCTCCCGGTTGAACGCGAAACCCCCCCGACGCTCGTGCAGGCAGACGCTCAGGCCCTCTGCCCGCCAATCGCCGTAGAGGCCGCGCATGTGCGCGCGTACGGCGTCCTCACCCGTGTGCAGCTCCGACGGGTATCCGATCCGCTGCTGGCGCTCGAAGACCTCCGCCAAGTCGGGCTCCTGCGAGGGCGGGCCGACCGCCACGTATCCGCTGCCGTGGTAGGCGAGCGTCTCCGGGTCGGATTCCCAGATCTCGACGCAGGCCGCCATCAGCTCCTGCATCGCGGGCTGGAAGTAGTTGTTGCGAACCACCCCGCAGGCGATCCCGGAAGCGCCCGCTCCCACCCCGGTCTTGTCGACGACCAGCGCCTGCTCGCCGGCGGCGGCAAGGTGCCAGGCCGTGGAGAGCCCGTGGACGCCCGCTCCGATCACGAGGTGGGCAGCGGATCCGGGCACCGCTGCGATCGGCGTCATCCGCTCAGTGCTCCGGGGGTTCCCAGCCCTCGAGCACGGAGGGCTTCCAGTCCTTGCCGACGATCGCCGAGCCCTCGACCCATGGGCCGAGCTCGGGCTGCGGGAACTTGGCATGGGCTCGCTTGAGCCGGATGCCGTAGGAGTTGCCCGAGGTCAGATGCGCGATCAGGACCTTGCGGGCGATCTCGTTCTCACGGCCCGCGGGGATCGGGAAGTAGATCCGCAGAAACGAGTTGGAGAAGCGGTCGAATACCGCGGGCGTGCCCTCCTCGATGAGCAGCTCGACGTCCTCGAGCCAGTTCAGGTCCTTGCCCGGTGTCGCCGCCTCGAGGTCGATGTCCTCGACCAGCGAGATGTCCTCCTGGTAGGGAAAGCGCTTGCCCGACAGGTACTCCGCATCGATCGAAACGACCTTCTCCGGCTCGCGCGTGTCGCCGGCTGCGCTCATTTAGGACCCTCGGCCGCCGGCGCCGCGGCGGGCAGGTAGTCGACCGGATTGGCGAGGTACTCGTCGAGCAGCGTGCGGATCTCGCCCAGCGCGCGCTCCTCGGTGACGCCGGGGATGTAGTCGGTGCCCGCGAGCGGGACCTTCGCCATCGCCGAGGCCTCGATCGTCAGCGCCGCGAGGTCCTCGGGCTCGAGGCTGTGGACGCTCGTCTTGCCGCAGGCGCGGGCGAGCATCTGGACCTCGAGCGTCAGCGTGTGCAGGAAGTTGAACACCCGCTGGGCCGCCTCGTCGACATGCAGCCGCTTGCGAAGCTCCGGGTCCTGGGTGGTGATCCCGACCGGGCAGCGCCCCGTGTGGCAGTGGTAGCACTGGCCGGCGGGGACGCCGACGGTGCCCTCGTAGTCGGTCACCCCGGGGATCTCCTTGTTGCAGTTCAGCGCCATCAGCGCCGAGTGCCCGATTGCGATCGCGTCGGCGCCCAGCGCCAGGCACTTGGCGACGTCGCCGCCGTTACGGATCCCGCCGGCGACGACCAGGTCGACCTCGTCGGCGAGGCCGACGTCCTCGAGCGCCCGGCGCGCCTCGGGGATCGCGGCCAGCAGCGGGATCCCGGTCTCCTCGGCGGCGATGTGCGGACCGGCGCCGGTGCCGCCCTCCGCCCCGTCGAGGTAGATGACGTCAGGGCCGCACTTGGCCGCCATCCGGACGTCGTCGTAGACGCGCGCGGCGCCGAGCTTGAGCTGGATCGGGACCTCGTAGTTGGTCGCCTCGCGGGTCTCCTGCACCTTCAACGAGAGGTCGTCGGGCCCGAGCCAGTCGGGGTGGCGGGCCGGGGAGCGTTGGTCGATCCCGGCCGGCAGCGAGCGCATCTCGGCGACCTGCTCGGTCACCTTCTGGCCCATCAGGTGGCCGCCGAGCCCGACCTTGCAGCCCTGGCCGATGAAGAACTCGACCCCGTCGGCGAGCATCAGGTGGTGGGGATTGAAGCCGTAGCGGCTCTGGATCACCTGGTAGTACCACTTGGTCGACAGGTCGCGCTCGGGCGGGATCATCCCGCCCTCCCCCGAGCAGGTCGCCGAGCCGGCCATCGACGCGCCCTTGGCGAGCGCCATCTTCGCCTCCAGCGAGAGCGCGCCGAAGCTCATCCCGGTGATGTAGATCGGGATGTCGAGCTCGAGCGGCTTCTTCGCGAAGCGCGCCCCGAGCACGGTCTTCGTGTCGCACTTCTCCCGGTAGCCCTCGATCACGAACCGGGTCAGGGTGCCCGGCAGGAAGATCAGGTCGTCCCAGCTCGGCAGCTTCTTGAACATCGAGAAGCCGCGCATCCGGTAGCGGCCGAGCTCGGCCTTCATGTGGATGTCGTTGATCACCTCGGGGGTGAAGATCGGGCTGCGGCCCAGGACCTCGCGCTGCGCGGGGGCCTGGTCTGCGGAGTTCTCGGGCATCGCGATCCCCGTTTCTAGTGCCGTGTCTCGTGGCCTCGCGCCTGAAACGGCGAGGCACAGGCGCCGCCAGGCAAGGACGCAGGGAGCCCGAATAGCAGCGCTATTCGGGCGACTGAGGACGCCGCATGGCGGTGATCTGGGGCCGCCGTTTTGGGTGTGAGGTCGCGGGACATGACACTAAAGCACCAGCTTGCGCTCGCTGGGCTCGAGGTTGTCGTAGTTGTAGAGCTTCTTCCCGCAGACGAACTTGCGCAGCTGCGGCGGGCTCCCGAGCTCGTAGATCGCGAACTTGCGCTCGACCAGCTCCGTGTCCGCGTCGTCCCACTCTCCCTCCACGCAGTCGACGCCGAGCGAGCCGATCTGGCCGCCGACGTAGATCGTGCCGTCGTACATCGAGTCCCCGAGCCCGTGGCCGACGTCGCCGCAGATGATCTGGCGGCCCCGTTGCATCATGAACCCGGTCATCGAGGCGGCGTTGCCGAGCACGATGATCGTGCCTCCCTTCTGGTCGATCCCGGTCCGGGCCCCGACGTCTGACTTGACGACCAGGTCGCCACCGCGCAACGCGGCACCGGCCAGCGAGCCGGCGTTGTTGTCGACCACGACGACTCCGGACATCATGTTCTCGGCCACCGACCAGCCGACCCGCCCGGTGATCTCCACTTCGGGCCCGTCGATCAGCCCGCAGCCGAAGTAGCCGAGGCTGCCCTCGAAACGGATCCGGCAGCGAGCGAGGATCGCGACGCCAAGCGAGTGCCGGGCGCTCGGGTTGAGCACGGTCACGCTCTTGACGCCCTGCTCGTAGATCAGCCAGCGCAGCTCGGCGTTGATCTTGCGCGGGGTGAGCTCGCGCGCGTCGAACTCGGCTCGCTCGCCGTCGATCTCGGAGATCTTCGGGATCGAGTCGTCGAGCTCGACCAGCCCGCGCTCGTCCATCCGCACGGTCGGCTCGTCCCTGCTCACCGGGTCCATACCCTGACCACTCCCTCGTAGGGGTCGTGGGTCTCGATCTCGCGGTCGAGCACCTGGCGGATCGCGATCTCCTCCGAGGCCAGTGCGACAAGGTCGTCGTCCTCGTAGAGGACGAGCGGCTTGGCGCCGAGCTCGTCCTTGGCGACCCCGAGCGCGTCCTCGGTGACGCAGATGTAGGTGAAGACGCCGTCGAGGTCGGTGAGGCTCAGGCGCATCGCCTCCTCCAGCGAGCTGCCCTCGCTCATCTTCTGGGCGAGGTAAACGGCGATGATCTCCGAGTCGCACTCTGACTGGAAGCGGTGGCCCGAGCGCTGCAGCCGGCGGCGCCAGTCGTGGAAGTTGGTGAGCTGGCCGTTGTGGACGACGGCGACGTCGGGGAACGGGTAGGCCCAGTAGGGGTGAGCGTTGGCGATGTCGACGTCCGACTCGGTCGCCATCCGCGCGTGGCCGATCGCGTGCGTGCCGACGTAGTCGGCGAGCCCGTACTCACCGGCGACCGTCTCGGCGTCGCCCAGGTCCTTGACGATCTCCAGCGACCTTCCCAGCGACAGCACCTCCGTGTCACGGACCCGCTCGACCGCGTCCGCCAGCGACTTCAGGTCGCCGTCGAAGTTAAAGACGGCGGTCATCGTCCGCGACGTGTTGCGGATCGACTCGATCTCCGCCCCGGCCGCCGCAAGCCGCGCCTCGACCTGGTCGCGCTGACGCTGGATGCGGGCCGTGAGCTCGGCGTCGGGGTCGACCGCATCGCTGAGCTTTACGTGCATCACGTACGTGTCGGCGTCGCCGCGGTAGAGCGCGTACCCGGTCGAGTCGGGGCCGCGGTGCTTCATCGCCTGGAGCATCCGGGTCATGTCCGCGCCGACGGCGCGCTCGCCGCCCCCGTTGCGGTAGATGATCCCGGCGATCCCGCACATGCCTAGGGCAGCACCTCCAGGTACTCCTCGCGCTCCCAGTCCGTGACCGCGGCCAGGTAGCGCTCCCACTCGTCGCGCTTGTAGTGCTCGAAGACCCTGTAGAGCCGGCCGGGCATCGCGCCCTTGATCACCTCGTCGGCGGCCAGCGCGTCGAGCGCGGCGCCGAGGCTGTCGGGGACCCGCTCGAGCTCGACTCCCTCGGTGAGCAGGTCGTAGGTGTTGCCCGCCTGGGGAGGCCCGGGTTCGCTCTTGTTCTTGAGCCCGTCGAGCCCGGCGCGCAGCAGCGTCGCGACCGTCAGGTACGGGTTGCAGGACGAGTCGACGCCGCGGTACTCGAAGCGGCCGCCGGACGCGACCCGCACGGTGCAGGTCCGGTTCTGCCAGCCCCAGTTCTTGTAGATCGGGGCCCAGAACCCGGTGTCCCACATCCGGCAGTAGGAGTTCACCGTCGAGTTACCGACGCACATCAGGGCGCCGAAGTGGTCGAGCATGCCGCCGAGGAAGTGGCGCCCCATCTCCGAGAGCTGCGCCGGCCCGTCGGGATCGTGGAACACGTTGTTCCCGTCGTCGTCGACGAGCGTGAAGTGGTGATGGTGCCCGTTGGCGGAGACGCCGGTGAACGGCTTGGGCATGAACGAGCCCAGCAGCCCGTGCTTGCGTCCGACGGCGGCGATGATCTGCCGGTACGTGGTGAGGTTGTCCGCGGTCCGCACGGGGCGGTCGAAGCGGAAGTTGAGCTCGAGCTGACCGGGCGCGTCCTCGTGGTCGCCGTAGCTCATGTCGAGGCCCATCCGCTGCCCGTACTGGACCACGTCGAGCAGCACCGGACGCAGTTCCTCGAACATGTGGATGTGGTAGCAGTAGGGCTTGGTGACGCCCTCGGCGCCGCCGTCCTCGGTCCGGCGCATCCACATCATCTCCGGCTCGATGCCGATCAGGAAGTTGAGCCCGAGCTCGTCCTCGAACTCCTTCACGACCCGCTTGAGGTTCTGGCGCGGGTCGGCGTCGAGCAGCTCGCCCGTCTCGGTGTCGTAGCAGTCGCAGAACACGCGGGCGACGCGCTCGTCCCAGGGCAGGACCCTGAACGTGTCGAGGTCGGCCATCGCCGCCAGCTCGGACTCCTCGGGGCCGAAGCCGATGTAGTTGCCGGACCGATCGGTGAACAGGTTCGCCGTGGCGCCGTAGACGAGCTGGTAGCCCCGTTCGGCGACCTGGGGAAAGAACGAGGCGACGACGCCCTTGCCCATCACGCGGCCGGTGATCGAGACCTGCTGGAAGAAGACGTACTCGATCCCCTCGTCCGCGATCCGCTTGGTCAGCTCCTCGATCCTCTCCGCGCGACCGTGCTGGTTGCGGGCTTCCTCGAGGGTCGCCGGCGGCATCTCGGACCGGGGACTCTCGAGGACCGTCTCGACCGTCCCACCAAGCTTGTCAGCGGCCACTATCGGGGCTCCTTTCGATTATGGACAAAATTGTACAAACGGGTGAAGCTCCTACCCCGGCGCGCCGGCGAGCTCGAGCCAGTTCGCGAACAGGCGCCTTGCGGCCGGATGCATCTCGCCCGCACGGCGCTGCGCCTCGGCGATGAAGGTGGCGCCCCGCTCGTCGCCGAGCGCCGCGGCGAGCGACTGACGGTAGGCGGGCACCTGCGCCCACTCGCCGGCCATCTCCCGGGTGACCTCGAGGTGGAACTGGATCCCGTAGGCGCGCTCACCGACGCGAAAGGCCTGGTTGTGCGCCATCTGCGAGCTTGCCAGGCGCACTGCTCCCTGAGGCAGGTCGAAGGTGTCGCCATGCCATTGCAGGGTCACCGGCAGGTCGACGCCGGCGAACAGCGGGTCGTCGCGGCCCTCGGCGGTCAGCTCGACCTCCAGCAGCCCCACCTCCGGGCGCTCGCTCTCATAGACGCGGGCGCCGAGCGCCGCCGCCAGCAGCTGCACCCCGAGACAGACGCCGAGGAAAGGACGCCCGGCCTCGACCGCCTCGCGCACCCACCGCTTCTCGGCGGTGAGCCATGGATGCTCGGCGTCGTCGCCCGCGCCCATCGGCCCGCCCATCGCCAGCATCGCGTCGAACTCGCGCCAGTCGGGCAGCGCCTCGCCCTCGTCGAGCGCGACCGCGGTCGCCTCGACGTCTCGCTCCGCGATCACTTCGGTGAACACGCCCGGGTGCTCGCAGGCGATGTGCTGAAGGACGAGCAGGCGCACCGGCTACGGGGCTTCGTCAGCGCCGCGCTTGGCGTCCTTCTGCTCGCGGAACTCGACGATCTTGCCCGTCTCCGCGTCGATGCGCACGACCGCGAGGTCGGCGTAGGTCGCGCCGGGCCCGGGCGTCGAGAGCGAGATCACCCAGAACGGATGGCGGTCGAGCCCCTGGCGCAGGAACCGGACCTGCGTGTTCTCGGGGACGAAATCCACCTGCTCGGTGGCCGTCGCCACGGCATCCTCCTGGCTCACCTCCGAGTCCGACGCGCGGGAGATGACGAAGGCGAGCACCAGCACCGCGGCGACCACCGCGACCCGGGGCCACGTGGGTTTCCTCCGGTCCGGTGACTCTGCCTGCGGAGTGACTCCCGCGTCGCCGAGGGACGGCACCCCGCGAGTGTAATCCGCGCCGCTCAGGCGGTCGGACGGAACTCGTCGCCGAGGTCGGTGCCCAGGACGATGATCAGGACGACGATCACGCAGATGATCGCGATCGCGAGCAACGCGAGCTCAAACGACCGCACGTGGGTCTGCTTGGGCGGGAACTCGATCTGCTTTCCGTTCAGGGCCATCTCAGTTCTCCGGGTCCGGCGTGATCCCAGGCTGCGGGACGTCCGGCTCGTCGTATCCGCGGCCGATGCCGAGGGTATAGGCAACCAGGCGGCGGTTCTCGTACAGGACCCAGGCGAGCAGGGCGGCGACCATGAAGACGATCCCGATCCAGGTCAGAACCATGTAGCCGGTCTCTGCTCCGATCCCCTCCTCTCCGTAGGTCGAGCCGGGGCCGAAGGTCATGAACCCCGCGCATTCCGTGTAGGGGTCGCCCATCACGAAATCGGCGGAGTCCTCAACCCGCGCCTCGGGCGTCCCCGGGTCGCTGCTGACGCAATCGGGGGCGCTGTCGATGATCCCGGGCATCAGCCAGGTCCTCCTCTAGGGGTGGGTCTTGCAGGCGTGGATCTGGCGGCCATCGGAGTGACCAGCTCCGCCGCGGCCGCCCTCTGGACGGCGTCCGCCGGCACGCGGGTGCCGTCGGGCTCGATGATCAGGTCCTCGGCGGGCGCGAACTCGGGCACGTGGATGTCCGGCTCGTACTCCGCCTGATCGAGGCCGTCGACCTCGACCTCGGGCGGCACCCGCAGCAGGTTGAGCTTCTTGAGCACCCAGGACGCGAACCAGCCGGTGAGGAAGCCGAGCGGCAGGAAGGTGGCCAGGCCCATCAGCTGGCCGCCGATCGAGCTCTCGACGTTGTTGACGCCAGTCGGATAGCCGGCCGCGAACACGCCCACCCAGATGATTCCCATGAAGCCCGCGAAACCGTGAACGGACACGGCGCCGACCACGTCGTCGACTCGCATCTTGGTCTCAATCCAGCTGCCGACCCAGACCGTCAGCGCGGCCGTCCCCGCGGCGATGAGATACCCCAGCGTCGGGGCGTACACATCGGCGCCGGCGGACACACTGATCACGCCCGCGAGACCGCCGGAAACGGTCCAGAACGGGTCGCCGCGACTGGCGAAGTAGCCGCCGGTGAACCCGCCCGCAAAACCGAAGGTGATGATCATCGCGATCGAGCCGAGTGTGGTCGGGCTGAGGTAGATGTTCGCCCAGCCGGGGAACGTAGTCGAGACGATCACCAGGCAGGCGGCGTAGAAGGCGTAGAAGCCGGTGAAGATCAGCATCAACCCCATCAGGGTCATATGGATGTTGTGGGGTCTGAAGGTGCGGGCTAACCCCTCCTTCGTGTACTTGCCGATCCGCGGCCCGAGGTTGAACAGGACGCCGAGCGTGAAGGCGCCGGCAACGCCGTGGACCACCGCGGAGGCGATCGAGTCGTGGAAGCCGAAGCGCAGGGTCAGCCAGCCGCCGAAGCTCCAGCCCCAGGCTGCGTCGAGGATCCAGACGGCCGACCCGAGCAGCACGGCGAGTACGAGGTAGGCGGACAGGCGCACCCGCTCGAGCAGCGCCCCGGACATGATCGAGGCCGTCGTCCAGCTGAACAGCAGGAAGGCGAGGAAGAAGACGAGGTTGATGTTGTTGGTCAGGTTCGGTCCGAAGATGTCGGACCAGGGGATGCCGCCCTGGCACGCGGCAGCCGTGAAGTCCGTGCTGTTCGGCCCGATCGGCGGGATTCCCGGCATGTTGCAGTTGTAGATCCACCAGCCGAAGTAGTAGAAGCTCGGCGTGACGACGGCGATCGTGAGGATGTTCTTCATCGCCGTCGCGAGCGCGTTCTTGCGCCGCGCGACGCCCGTCTCGTAGGTCATGAAGCCCACGTGGATGAGCCACATGAGCACGACGGTGAAGAAATAGAACTGCTCGCCGAGGATTACGCTGTCGAGACCGAGGCTCTCGGCGCTGGCCGCATCCCCCAACTTCTCGACCTGAGCGATTAGAGGCTCCACCGTCGCCCCCTCCGCGGGTGCCTCGTGCCGCGGCGATTGGCCCTCACGACACGGGTGTGATCAGCGTTCCGCGCCACCGACGGACGAACACAATCTCATCCAGACGGCCGTGACAATGGGCAATCCCCCCATACTTCGGCGCCTTCGAGTGTAGGATCGGCCCATATTGCTCGCCGGCGCCGGGGATTACCCCGACCGCGCCAGGTTTCCCGAGGATCGGAGGTCTCGCTTGACGGTGCAGGTGGTGTCGGAAACGGGCAGCACACTCGGGCGTGCTCAGCGGGAGACCGAGACCCTCTACGCGGTGATCAAGACGGTCTCGTCCTCGCTCGACCTCGATCAGGTGCTCGGCGGCATCGTCGATATCGCCACCAACGCGACCGGCTGCCACGCCTGCTTCATCTACGTCCGCGAGGCCGAGCGGCTCGTGCTGCGTGCGGCCTCGCCGCGCTATTCGCACGTGGTGGGCAAGCTCGAGCTGGGCGTCGACGAGGGCCTCACCGGCTGGGTGGCCCGGACCAAGACTCCCGAGTTCATCCACGAGAACGCGATGGCGGATCCGCGGATGAAGTACGTGCCCGAGCTCGAGGAGGAGCGCTTCCAGTCGATGGTCGCGGTGCCGATCCTGGCCAAGGCGGGCGATGTGATCGGCGTCGTCGTCCTCCACACGGAGGCGCCCCGCGAGTTCGACGACGATGTCCTCAACTTCCTCGTCCACACCGCGTCGCTGGTCGGCGGCGCGATCGAGAACGCCCAGCTCTACGAGGAGGCGCGCAGGCGGGTAGAGGCGTTGACCACGCTCACCCACCTGAGCCAGGCGCTCGCGGCGGTCACCCTGCGAGAGGACGTCTACGACGTCGTCACCCGCGGCATGCGCGAGCTGCTCCACGCCGATGCCTGCCAGATCTACCGCCTGGACGTCGAGGCGGACGAGCTGGCGCTGGTCGGCTCCGACCCCGAGGACGCGCCCGCGCCGAGCCCGCGGCCGGGTGGAACCGGCCTCGTGCTCGACCTGATGCGGCGCGCCGACGAGCGTGGCCGGCGCGGGCGGCGCAGCGTCGCAAAAGCGCTGTGGCCGGAAATGGACGAGAACGCGCTGCTCGTCGCACCGTTGGTGGCGCGCGACGAACAGCTCGGGGTGCTCTGCTGCCTGGCGAACGGCAGGCAGTTCACCGACGAGGACGCGGACCTGCTCGGCGCGGTCGCCAACCAGACGGCCGTGGGGCTGAAGAAGGCCGAGCTCATCGAGCGGCTGACGGCGGAGAACATCGTCAAGGACATGTTCGACGCGCTCGCCGCCGGCTCCGCGGAGGCGGCCAAGGCGAAGGCGGGCGAGGCGCGTTGTGACCTCACCGGGCCGCACCTGTTCCTGCACGTCGAGCGCGCTCCCAGAGCCGCCGAGGCCACGCTGGCGTGGCCGGAGCTTGCGAACCGGCTCGAGACGAGGCTGCGGCGGCTCTACCCCCGGGCGTTCTTCGACTCCCGCCATGACCGGGTGCGGGCGCTGGCGCCGCTGCCGAGCGGCCGAGGTGCGGCGGTCGAGGAGCTGCGCACCGCGTGCGAGGAGCTCGGGCGAGAGGAGGGGCTCGTGATCGGATTGAGCGACGTCGACCGCGGCGCGGCGAGCGCCCGGCGACGGATGCGCGAGGCTGCCGACGCGGCGCACATCGGCCGCTCGCTGGTCACCGACGGCGGCGCGATCTCCTACGAGCAGCTGGGCGCCTACCGCTACCTGGTCCACCTGGATCTCGACGAGGCGCCGCGTGACCGCTACCGCCGGTCCGTGGAGCAGCTGGACGAGTACGACCGCCGGCGCGGCACCCAGCTGATCGAGACGCTCGAGCAGTTCCTCGCCGACCGGGGGAGCGTCACGGCGAGCGCTCGCGCGCTCTTCGTCCACCCGAACACCGTGCGGCAACGGCTCGAGCGCATCGAGCGCGTCGCCGACCTGGAGCTCGCGAGCGAGGACTTGCTCTCGCTCGAGCTCGCGCTGAAGCTCGCCAGGCTGCACCGCGTTCGGACGGAGAAGGACTAGGCCGGATGGGCCTCTCAGGCGTGGCGGCGGACTCGCCTCACCGCGAGCCAGATCCAGAAGATCCCGAAGCCAACCACGTTCAGAAGCAGCACGAGCAGCACCCACCACGCCTTCCACAGGAACGGCAGATCCTGCTCCTTCCAGAGCTCGTACCCCGTCAGGTAGCACATCGCCGCCAGGGTCAGCACCAGGATCGGCGGCGCCGCACCGGTCAGCACGAAGAGGATCATCGCCGCGCCGATCCTATACACGGCCCCTGGGCATGACGATCAGGGCGAAGCTCTATGCGGCGATCGTGCTCACGGTGCTGGGGCCGCTGGCGACCACGGCGGTGGCACTTCACGGGATGGCGCAGATGGGCGACCGCTTCGACGAGGTCCGCCAGCGCGCCGAGCACGAATCCCTCGCCCGCGAGCTCAAGTTCCTGGTCACCGACGCCAACGGCTGGCAGACGGCCTACGGCTACGCCGGCGGCGACCTGCGGGAACGGTTCGAGAGCTCGGCGGACGAGCTGCGCAGCGAGCTCGCCGTCGCCGCCGAAACGCTCACCGACGAGCGCGAGCGGGAGCTGCTCGGCCAGCTCGAGCGTGAGTTCGACGCGTTCATGGATCTCGACGCGGTCGCCTGGCGCAAGCTCCAGGCCGGTCGCGAGGAGGAGGTCCGCGAGATCTTCCTCGGACCCGAGCTCGAGCGCTTCGAGTCGATGGCCGCGACGGCGGAGCTGCTCGCCGGCTACGAGGCCGACGAGGCGGTTGCCACGGAGAGCGCCTTCGACGACGCCCGAGACGACGCCCGCCGCCGCCTGATCGCCGTCGCGCTCGGAGCCGGCTTGGTGATCATCCTCCTGCTCGTCACCGCCAACGACATCGCCCGCATGGCGCTCGAGGGGGAGCGCACCGTGCGTGGCCGAAAGCCACCTGAGACCCCAGGCGACGGATCCTCGTGACCCAAGACGTGCTTCTGACGCTGAGCCTGCTGCTCGGCGCGGCACTTGCGGCACGCTTCATCGCGAGCCTCATCCGGGTGCCCGAGATCCTCGTCCTGGTTGCCTTCGGCGCGCTCCTCGGTCCCTCGCTGCTCGACGTCGTCGACGTCCCGCTCGACTCGATCGGCGCCCAGCTGCTGTTCACGCTCGGCGTCTCGTTGATCCTCTTCTACGGCGGCCTCAACCTCTCGGTCGATGTCCTGCGCCGGGTCTGGGTCGGGCTCGGCATGCTCGTGGTGCCCGGAGTGGTGCTGACCGCGGTGATCACCGGCGTCGCGGCCCACTTTGCCTTCGATCTGTCGTGGGAGGCGGCGCTGCTGATGGGCGCGGTGCTCTCCCCCACCGACCCGGCGATCCTGATCCCGCTCTTCGTCCGCTCGCGCCTGCGGCCGAAGGTGGCCCAGACCGTGGTCGCTGAGTCCGCGTTCAACGACCCGACCGGGGCGATCCTCGCGCTCGCGTTCGCGGGTGTCCTGCTGAGCGGCGACACCTCCCTGGCGACGCCCGTGAGTGAGTTCGTCGTCGATCTCGGGATCAGCACCGTGATCGGAGTCGTCGCCGGGGTGCTTCTCGCGGCGACGATCTCGAGCCGGCGGGCCGGCATCTGGCGCGAGTCCTCGGCGGCCGCGGTCCTCGCCGTGGTCACGATCGGCTACTTCTCGCTCGACTCGGCGGGCGGCAGCGGCTACCTGGGCGCCTTCCTCGCCGGGCTGATCGTCGGCAACATGGAGCGCCTCGGGCTCGCCATGCACAGCACGCATGAGCGCGACCTGCGGCAATTCGCGTTCAGCATCGCCGACCTGGTCACGCTCTTCGTCTTCGTCGTCCTCGGCGCGAACATCCCGTTCGCGACCCTGGGTGAGTACTTCCTACCCGCGCTTGGCGTGCTCGCGACCCTCTTGCTCGTCGCCCGGCCGCTGACGGTGCTCGCCTGCACCGTGGTTGACCGGGGCGGCGGCTGGACCCGGCCCGAAGTTCTGTTCCTGTGCTGGACGCGCGAGACCGGCGTCGTGCCCGCGGCACTCGTCGGCGTGCTCGCCGGCCTCGGCGTGCCGGATATCGATGCCTACGCCAGCGTCGTCGCGCTGGCGATCGTGTTGACGCTGATCCTGCAGGCGCTGCCGGCAGCATGGCTCGCCGGTCGGCTCGGGCTGCTCGAGGAACGGCGCACGGCGCCGCGGCCCGAGCCGGCGAGCGCCTGACCGGGAGCCATCCGGCCGTCTACGCTCGCACGGTGTCCCGACCGTCCCTCGTCGACGCAACCGAGAATGCCCTTCGCGAGCGATTGGCCCCGGGTCGGGCTCGCCCCGGCGATCGCCTTCCGCCCGAGAAGGAGCTCGCCGAGGCGCTCGGCGTTTCGCGCGGGACCCTGCGGCTGGCGCTCGAGCGCCTGGAAAGCAACGGCGAGATCGTCCGCCGGCAGGGGAGCGGTACCTTCGTCGGCCGGGTCGCGCTCGGCGCGGCCTTCAGCGAGGGCCTGGAGGTGCTCGAGTCCTACGCCTCGCTGGCACGCCGGCAGGGCAAGCGACTGACGGTAAGGAATCTTCAGGTCGAGCAGGCGCGCACGCCCGGGTACGTGGCCGAGGCGCTCGGCATCAGAAGGGGGGCGAGGGCGCCGCTGATCCAGCGGACGCTGCTCGCCGACGGAACGGTCGCCGCGCAGATGCGCGACATCGTCCACCCGGACATCGAGCTCCCGCCCCCGGAGGAGCTGCGGGCGGCGATCACCGGCGGCAAGATGGTGCTCGACGTGCTCGTCGGGCGCGGCGTGCCGATCGCCTTCGCGCGGACGCGCGTGCGCCCCCGACTGGTCGAGCCCGGAAGCCGGCTCGGGTCGGCGCTCGGCGCCACCCGGGTGACCGCGACGCTCGAGATGGTCGAGGTCATGCACCTCGCCGGAGGCGAGGCCATCCAGTACTCGGTCGACGTGTTCGCGCCCGGCTCGGTCGACCTGCACGTGATCCGGGGACTCGCCTCCCGGGAGTGGGAAGGGTGAGCGCTCGGGCCTGGTCGACGTTCGCCGCCGTCTCGGTTCTCTGGGGGATTCCGTACCTGTTCATCAAGATCGCCGTCGACGAGGGCGTCTCGCCCGCCTTCCTCGCCTGGGTTCGCGTCGTGGTCGCTGCGGGGGTGCTGCTCGCGCTTGCCTGGCGGCTCGGCCTGCTGGCGTCGTTGCGCGGCCGCTGGCGGTGGCTCGCCGTCTTCGCCGTCGTCGAGATCGCGGTCCCCTTTCCGCTGATCGCCGCCGGTGAGCAGCACGTCGCCTCCTCGCTCGCGGCGATCATCATCGCCACCGCGCCGCTGTTCGTGGCCGTGCTCGCGCTGCGCTTCGACGCCTCCGAGCGGGTCACGGGACAGAGGCTGGTGGGGCTGTTGATCGGCCTGCTGGGCGTGGTGGCGCTGGTGGGGATCGACGTCGCCGGCAGAGGCGATGAGCTCATCGCAGCGGTGGCGATCCTCGTCGCCGCGCTCTGCTACGCGATCGGTCCGATGGTGCTCAAGCGCCATCTGGCCGACCTCGATCCGAGGGCGTCGATGGGCGCCGCCCTCGCGGTCGCCGCGCTCGTCCTCACCCCGGCCGTCGCGGTCGAGCTGCCGATCCCAGCCCCTTCGGCGGGCGCGATTGCGGCTCTGCTGGTGCTCGGTCTGTTCTGCACCGCCGCGGCGTTCGCGCTCTACGCCGCGCTCGTCGTCGAGGTGGGGGCCGGGCGCGCCCTGGTGATCACCTATGTCGCCCCGGTCGTCGCGGTCGCTCTCGGGGTGGCGATTCTGGGCGAACGCCCGGGCGCCGGGGCGATTGTCGGACTGCTGCTGATCCTCGTCGGCTCTTGGCTCTCGACCGGCGGACGAGCGCCCGAAAGGAAGCGACATAGACTGATCGCGCGGTCTGACCCGCTTGACAGGGAGGCCGGATGCCTGAGCGCACCTTCGAAACCGAGATAGGCGTCGTCGGCGCCGGTATCGCCGGGCTCACCGCGGCGTCGACGCTCGCTCGCGAGGGCGTGGACGTCGTGGTGCTGGAGGCGCGAGACCGAGTCGGTGGCCGCGTCTGGAACACCGAGATCGGCGGTGAAGCGAACGAGCTCGGCGGCCAGTGGGTTGCCCCATACCAGTCCGCCGTGCACGCGCTGCTCGAGGAGCTCGAGATCCAGCTCTTCCCGAGCTTCCGCGAGGGCGAGCACGTCTACATCGACCCTTCCGGGAGGGCCCACCGCTACGAGGGCCACGACGCACCGCTCGGCGCGGCGTCGGAGCGCGCGTTCGCCGATGCCGAGGCGAAGCTCGACGCCCTGGCGAAGGAGCTCGACCCCGAGGCGCCCTGGGCGCACCCCGACGCGAGCGAGCTCGACGCGATCACCTTCGAGGAGTGGCTACGGCGGGAGGTTGCCGACGAGATGGCGCAGGATCTGCTGCGATCCTGGCTCGCGGGCGGCTTTCTGGCGAAGCCGGCCCACACCTTCTCCTTGCTGCAGGGCCTTTGGATGGTCGCCGGCGCGGGCGGCACCTACGAGCTCTTCGAACCCGATCAGTGCCTGGCCCATCGGGTCGTGGGCGGCTCGCAGCTGATCCCGATTCGTCTTGCCGAGCGCCTCGGCGAACGCGTCGTGCTCGACGCCCCGGCGCGTGACATCCGCTGGTCGGACGACGGTGTAGAGATCAGCACGGAGGCCGCCACCGTGCGGGCGAGGGCGGCGATAGTCGCCATCCCGCCGAATCTGACGACCGGGATCCGCTTCCACCCCGCGCTCCCTGCATGGCGCCAGCGGCTGGGGCAGGCCCTCTCGCAGGGGAGCATCAACAAGATCCTCGCCGTCTACGAGCGGCCGTTCTGGCGCGAGGACGGGCTCTCGGGCCAGGGGTTCGCGCCATACGAGCTCGTTCGCGAGCTGTACGACAACTCGCCGCCGTCGGCGACGGCCGGCGTGCTCACCACGTTCCTGGCCGGCGAGAACGCCGAGCGCGCCGGGCGGCTGAGCGCTGCAGATCGCCGCGCCACCGTGCTCGAGGGCATGGCGAAGTACGTCGGGCCCGAGGCGCTGCGGCCGGTCGACTTCATCGAGACGGACTGGTCGGCCGAGGAATGGACGCAGGGCGCCTACGGGACGAGCTTCGGCGTCGGCGGGTTGGCCCGCTTCGGCGAGGACCTCCGTCGGCCGATCGGACCGATCCACTGGGCGTGCACCGACATCGCGGGGGTCGGACACATCCACATGGAGGGGGCGGTCCGCTCCGGCGAGCGGGCCGCCAAGGCCTGCCTGGCAGCGACGCCCGCGTAGCGTCTGAGGCCCTCTCAATCGGGGCGCCCGGATTTGAACCGGGGACCTCACCGACCCGAACGGTGCGCGCTACCAGGCTGCGCCACGCCCCGAGACCTCAAGTATTGCGGACGCCATACTCATCGGGTGCCCGCAAATCCTCGAGCGAGGGGGAAGTCGGGGGCCGGCGGTGACGAGTCGGTGCTGATCGGGGTGGCGATGACGCTCGCCGGAATCGCCCTGCTTGCGCTCCTCGTGCTCACGATCGAGCCGTTGCGCACGGGCGTCTCGAATGCCGTCCAGGGCGACACGGCCTCGCTGCGCGAGGAGATCCACGACCTCGAGTTCGGGGGCGTGCTGATCGTGCTCGGGCTCGCCCTCGCCCATGCGGTGATCTGGTATCCGGCGGAGATCCTCGACGCCGCGGCCGGCTTCGTCTACGGGTTCTGGGGCGCGCTGCCGCTGGTGATGGCCGGATGGGTGCTGAACGCGGTGGTCTCCTACTGGATGGGCAGCCACGCCGCGCGGCCCCTGCTCTACAAGGTCGCCGGCGCAGAGCGCTTCGAGCGGCTCGAGCGGGCGGCAGAGCGCGGTGGCGCGACCCTGCTGCTGGCGATGCGGCTGATCCCGATCATCCCGTTCAGCCTGTTCTCGATCGCGGCCGGCGCCGCGCGCGTGCCGATGCCGACGTTCCTGTGGACGACAGTCGTCGGCTACCTGCCGCTGACAGTCGTCTTCGTCTATCTCGGCAGCGAGCTGGAGGAGCTCTCGATCACCGATCCGATCATCTGGATCGGGGCCGGAGCGCTGCTGTTGATGCTGCTGCTAACCCGCCGGGTCCGACAAATGCTGCGCGAGAGCCCCGACTCCGGCTAGCCGGATACCTCGGCGATCGCCGCCTCGACCTGGTCGAGGGTCGGCGTCTCGATCAGCTCGCGCCGGCCGCCCGGGCCCGACACGACGATCGCCGGCTCTGCGGGCAGCCCGAGCTCGGCGGCGAGCATCGCGTCCTCGCGCACCCGGTCCTCGGCCGCCGGCGAGTCGTAGTCCTCGGCCCACTGGTCGGGGTCGAGCTCGGGCACGGCATCGGCGATCTCGCGCAGGACGTCCTCGTCGACGTCGCCGGCGGCCAGGTCCTGGTTGCGCACGAAGGTGTCCAGGTACTGCCACTGGCGCGACTGCTCACCGGCGGCCTCGGCGGCGATCGCGGCGAGGGTGGTGTCGTTGGGGGCGAGCGAGAAGTGGCGAAACTCGAGCTTGGCACTGTCGGTGCGGGCGTAGCCCTCGACCAGCGGATCGACGACCTCGAGCTCGAAGTCGGCGCAGGGCGTGCACTGGATGTCGTTGAACACCGTCACCGTCGTCTCGGCGTCCTCTGAGCCCAGGTAGGCGCCGTCCTGCTCGATCCCGCCGAACAGCTCCTGGACCTCGTTCACCCCGCCGACCGAGGCGCTCTGCGGCCCCCCCTCGCCGACCGCGATCGAGATCAGGGCCGCGACCAGCGCGATCGCGCCGATCCCGAGCAGCAGTCGGGGAACCCAGGGGCTCATGCGGCACTCAGCCGGCGACGGCCTTGTAGTAGCGCACCGCGAGCCCCGTCAACAGGGTCTCGAACGTCTCCTCCAGGCCGGCGCCGTTGCTGGCCGAGTACGCCTCCAGCCCGCCGCGCTCGATCTCCTCGCTGCGGGCGACGACCTCGTCGACGAGCTCCGGGTGCTCGTCGCAGAAATAGGCGCCGATCGAGTAGAGCTCGGTGTCCATGAGCGAGGCGATGAACTCGCCGCGCCCGCCGCTGTCGGCCGCATCGGTCACGGCCGACATCGTAGAGTCCGGTCTAGGGGCAAGCCCGCAATTTGCGGCCAGTTCCGTTGACACATCCGGTCAAAGCGATAACACTTCCCTTGAACTTCCAGAGGAGAGGAGCACGTACGTGGCCAACCATCTGACGCCGACCGAGCTCGCTGATGAGGTGAACATGAAGCGGCGGGAGGTGATCTTCAAGTGCATGGAGATGGGCGTTCCGATCTTCAATGGCCGCATCGACAAGACCCTTTTCCTCTCCAATCTGCGCCAGTTCGAGGCTCAGGAGTCACCGCAGGCGGCTGCCTAGGCGCAGCGCCCGCATAGCGGGCGCTGACCGGCTCAGATAGCGTTCCACGCATGGAATCGGCGACCGCCGAGCAGCCCGCGACCGAGGCGGCGACCGGCTCTATCACGCTGGCCGGGCTGTTCCCCGCGGCGGCGGCAAAGCACGGCCACAAGCGGGCGGTGCTCTACAAGGACGAGTCCGGCCAGTGGGTGGGAAAGACATACGCCGAGGTCGGCGAGATCGTCCGCAAGCTCTCGCTCGGGCTGATCGACCTCGGGATCGAGAAGGGCGACAAGGTCGCGATCCTCTCCAACACGCGGCCGGAGTGGACCTACTTCGACTTCGCCGCGCTCTCGACGGGCGCGACCGTGGTCCCGATCTATCAGACCAACTCCCCCGAGGAGTGTCAGTACGTGCTCGAGAACTCCGACTCGGTCGCGGTGATCGTCGAGGACGACGCGCAGCTCGAGAAGGTGCGACAGGTTCGCGACGCCTGCCCGAAGCTCGAACATGTGATCCGGATGACCGGCCAGTCGGCCGACACGATCTCGATGGACGAGCTCGCCGAGCGCGGCGCGAGCGGCACCGACGCCGACTGGGAGCGACGCTGGAGCTCGGTGGGGCCGGACGACATCTGCACCTTCATCTACACCTCGGGCACGACCGGGCCGCCGAAGGGCTGCGTGATCTCGCACGGCAACTACCGCTCGATGCTCGACATGGTCCACGAGGTGAGCGTGCTCGGCTCCGACGAGCTCACCTACCTGTTCCTGCCGCTCGCGCACTCATTCGCCCTGCTGATCCAGCTCGGCACGTTCGACCTCGGCGCCACGCTCGCCTACTGGGAGCGCGACCCGCTGAAGATCCTGCCGAACCTGGCCGAGGTGAAGCCCACCTACTTCCCGTCGGTGCCGCGCATCTTCGAGAAGATCTACACCGCCGCCACCGCCTCCGTGGAGAAGGAGGGCGGGTTGAAGAAGCGCGTGTTCGACTGGGCGATCGGCGTCGGCAAGAAGGTCCGCCGGCTCGAGCGCGAGGGCAAAACGCCTGGTCCGCTGCTCGCCGCGCAATACCGGATCGCCGATCGCCAGGTGCTGTCGAAGATCCGCGGCCTGTTCGGCGGCCGGCTGAAGCTCGCGGTCACCGGCGCGGCTCCCATCAACCCGGAGATCCTCGAGTTCTTCGACGCTGCCGGCGTGCTGGTGCTGGAGGGCTGGGGGATGACCGAGACCTCGACCGCGGCGACGATCGCGACGCCCGAGGACTTCAAGGTCGGCACCGTCGGCAGGCCGTTCCCCGGCTGCGAGATCAAGATCGCCGAGGACGGCGAGATCCTGGCCAAGGGCCCGAACATCTTCCAGGGCTACTACAAGAACGACGAGGCGACCAAGGAGACGCTCGTCGACGGCTGGCTGCACACCGGCGACATCGGCGAGATCGACGAGGACGGCTACCTCAAGATCACCGGCCGCAAGAAGGACATCATCATCACCGCGGGCGGTAAGAACATCACGCCCGCCAACCTCGAGGCCGAGATCAAGCAGCACCCCCTCGTCTCGCAGTGCGTGGTGATCGGCGACCGCCGCCCCTACCTGATCGCGCTCGTCACCCTCGACCCGGAGGAGGCGGCCAAATACGCCAGCGAGCACGGGCTCCCCGCCGACCTCGAGGCGCTTGCCGGCAACGCCGAGGTCAAGGCCTCGATCGAGCGTCACGTCGAGCAGATCAACGAGCGCTTCGCGCGCGTCGAGCAGGTGAAGAAGATCGAGATCCTGCCCCGCGACCTCTCTCAGGAGGGCGGCGAGCTGACGCCGACGCTGAAGGTGAAGCGCAACGTGGTCGCCGACAAGTACGCCGGCGAGATCGAGTCGCTGTACGCCAGCTAGGGCGCTACTTCACCCATAGGAGGGTGTTCAAGGGGGCGCCATGGGAGTGATGCGCAGGCTAGGGGGAGCCGTGCTGTTCGCGGGAATCGTCGGGCTCGGTTCGCTCGTCGGCGGCGTCGCCTCAGCCCAGGACGGCGGAGGGCGCCCGAACGTGGTCGTTGTGATGACCGACGACCAGACCCAGACCTCGCTGGCGATGATGCCCGCGGTCAACGCCGACCTCGTCGCCCGCGGCGCGACATTCGCCAACAGCTTCACCAACTGGCCGGTGTGCTGCCCGTCGCGCGTGACCTTCTACACCGGCCAGTACGCCCATAACCACGGCGTGCTCGGCAACTCGCCGCCCGACGGCGGCTTCATCAAGTTCAACGACTCGAGCTCGCTGCCGGTGTGGCTGAAGAGCGCCGGTTACCGCACGATCCACATCGGCAAGTACCTGAACGGCTACGGCGACGGCTCCAACAACCCCGCCTACGTGCCGCCGGGATGGGACGAGTGGTACGCGGGCACGTCGGGTTCGACGCAGACCGTCTACGGCTACACGCTGAACCAGAACGGCATCCTGGTCGACTACGGCACCGCCGTCGAGGACTTCAAGCAGGACAAGTTCACGGACATCGCGGTCGACGCGATCAACCGCAACGCCCCGGGCGGGCCCTTCTTCATGGGCGTCATGTACACCGCGCCGCACTCGGGCGGGCCGAACCCCAACCCGCACCCGCCGACCAACTGCAACACCTCCGCCAAGCCCGCGCCACGCCACGCCACCGCCTTCGACTCCGAGCCGCTGCCGACGCCGCCGAACTTCAACGAGGCCGACGTCTCCGACAAGCCGGCGGCGATCCAGAGCATGCCCGTTTTGGACACGGATGACTTCAACACCGCCCAGCGCCGTTACCGCTGCCGGCTCGAGTCGCTGCTCTCGGTCGACGAGGGGGTGGAGCGGATCGTCGACGCGCTCGAGACCACCGGCGAGCTCGACAACACGCTGATCGTGTTCACCTCCGACAACGGTTTCTTTCACGGCGAGCACCGGGTTCAGACCGGCAAGAACCGCGTCTATGAGGAGGCGATCCGGGTGCCGCTGGTGATCCGTGGCCCGGGCGTGCCCGAGGGGATCGCGATCGACGAGCTCGCGATCAACGCGGACCTGGCCTCGACCGTCCTCGACGTCGCCGAGGCGACGCCCGGGCTGGCACAGGACGGCCGTTCGCTGCTGTCGCTCGCCGAGCACCCTGCGCGCTACCGCGGCCGCGAGCTGCTGCTCGAGAAGGGCGACGTGCTCGACGCGGACGACGACGACGTCGCGCAGAGCGGCACCTTCGCCGCGATCCGCACCAGCCGCTACGTCTACGTCGAGAACGCTTCAGGAGAGCTCGAGCTCTACGACCTCTCCGTCGACCCCTACCAGCTGCAGAACCAGGTCCTCAATCCGGCCTATGACCTCGCCGAGGCACAGCTCGCCAAGCGGCTGGCAACGCTTCGCAGCTGCGCCGGCGAGAGCTGCAAGGCGAAACCGGCGCTGAACCTCGATCTGCCGCGATCAGTGCGCGAGAACGGCAAGTCGTGCCGACCGCCCGGCGACTTCATCGTCCACGTGCGCGGCACCGCCGCCGGCAGGGTCGAGCTGGTCCGCTTCCGCGTCGGCTCCACCGAGGCCGGCCACGACGAGGACAACCCGCTGAAGAAGGAGCTTCGCCGGCGCCTGCTGCGCGACAAGCGCCGGGCCCAGATCCGTGCGATCGTCGAGCTCGTCGACGGCCGCCTGTTCAGCCTGCAGAAGGAGATCCGGGTCTGCCGTTAGGCGATTAGCGTTTAGAGTCGGCGTGAGGCTTTCATGGGCACCGTCGAAACCGTCACGATCCTGTTCAGCGATCTAGTCGGCTCGACCAGCCTCGAGTCCCAGGTCGGTCCTGCTCGGGCAGACGAGTTGCGTCGCGAGCACTTCACGATCCTGCGCGAGGCGATCGCCGAGGCGGATGGCGAGGAGGTCAAGAACACCGGCGACGGGATCATGGCCGTGTTTCCCTCCGCCGCCGGAGCAACCGACTGCGCGGTGGCGATGCAACAGGGCTTTGAGCACCGAAACCGCGACGCCCCCGAGCAGCTCACGGTGCGGATCGGCGTGAGCATGGGCGACGCCACCCACGAGGGCGATGACTATTTCGGCCTGCCAGTGATCGAGGCCGCGCGGCTGTGCGACAAGGCGCCTGGAGCCGCCATCCTCGTTCCGGAGCTGGTCAAGATGATGGTCAAGCACCGCGGCGCAGATGCGTTTCGCGCGGCGGGCGCGCTCGAGCTGAAGGGCATCCCTGAGCCGGTCGAGTCCTACGAGGTCATCTGGGAGCCACTCGGTGAGGAAGTGGCTGCGCCGCTGCCGCTGCCGCCGCGGCTGATCGGCGTCCCGCCGGTGGCCTACGTCGGCCGCGAGGCCGAGATCGAGAAGCTCGCCGGCGAATGGGAGGCCGTCACGGCGGGCGAACGACGCGTCGTGTTCGTCGCGGGCGAGCCTGGGATCGGCAAGACGCGCTTGGTCACCCACGCTGCGCTCAGGCGCCACGCCGAGGGTGCCGCGGTGCTCTACGGCCGCTGCGAGGAAGATCTCGCAACCCCATACGGCCCGTGGATCGAGGCTCTCGACCACTACGTCGAGAACGCGCCCGATGAGGTGCTCAGCGCACACGTCGAACGCCACGGCGGTGAGCTCGGGCGGCTGATTCCGTCTCTCAGCCGGCGCGTGGACGACCTTCCGGAGCCGAAGCAGGCCGATCCGGAGACCGAGCGCTACCTGCTGTTCGGCGCCGTCGTCGGGCTGCTGGGCGAGGCTTCCGCGGAGCGCCCGGTCACATTGCTGCTCGACGATCTTCACTGGGCTGACAAGCCGACCCTCGGCCTGCTCAAGCACGTGGTGGCCGCGAGCGCGACGCTGCCCCTGTTGGTGCTCGGAACCTATCGCGACAGCGAGCTCACGCGGGAGCATCCGCTTGCCGATGCGCTTGCCGACCTGCGACGCGAGCAGGGGGTCGAGCGAATCGCGCTTGCCGGGCTCGAGCGGGAGGACGTCGTCGCCATCATGGAGGCGGCCGCCGGGCATGAGATGGACGAGGTCGGGATGGGCCTCGCCGACGAGATTGCCGGGGAAACGGGCGGTAACCCGTTCTTCGTCACCGAGCTGCTGCGGCATCTGACCGAGTCCGGAAACCTGGTCCGGGGCTCGTCGGGGCGCTGGGGGCTGAAAGCCGACCCGTCGGGCCTCAGCCTGCCTCAGAGCGTCCGCGAGGTGGTGGGACGGCGAGTCGAGCGGCTTGGCGAGCCGTGTTCGAACGCACTCACCGCCGCGGCGGTGATCGGCCGCAACTTCGACGTCGAGGTGCTGGTGCGCATCGTCGAACCGGGCGAGGACGAGCTGCTGGACCTGCTCGAGCAGGCTGTTGCCGCCTCGGTCTTGGTCGAGCGTGCCGATCAGCCGGGCAGCTTCAGCTTTGCCCACGCGCTGATCAACCACACCCTCTATGAGAGCCTCGGTGGCACTCGCCGGACGCGCGTGCACATGCGCGTCGCCGAAGCCCTCGAGGAGATCTGCGGGGCCCAGCCCGGGCCACGGGTGGCCGAACTGGCCCACCACTGGGCCAACGCCACCGCCGCCGTCGACCTCACGAAGGCGATCGACTACAGCCGCAAGGCCGGTGAGCGCGCCCTCGGCGATCTGGCTCCCGACGAGGCGCTGCGCTGGTTCGCCCAGGCACTTGAGCTTTACGACCAGCAGCCAGCCCAGGATCCAGGTGAGCGATGCGACCTGCTCACCGGACTCGGCGAAGCGCAGCGCCAGGCGGGAGACCCGGAGTTCCGCCGCACGCTTCTCGAAGCGTCGGGTCTGGCACTCGAGCTCGACGATCGCGATCGGCTCGCGACCGCAGTGCTCGCCAACAACCGGGGGATCATGAGCACGGCGGGCCTGATCGACGACGGCGCCGTGGCCATGCTCGAGGCGGCCGTCGAACGAGTCGACGAGAGTGACCCCGCCCGCCGCGCCATGCTCCTGGCGCTGCTGGCCCTGGAGCTCACCTGGTCAGGAGACCTTTCGCGCCGGCTGAGGCTCGCCGACGAGGCGCTGGAGCTCGCCCGTCGAAGCGGCGACGAGCGCACGCTCGCGGTCGTGCTGTGGCGGCGCTACAACGCCGTCACGGTGCCCGAGACCCTCGATACCCGAACCGAAGAGATGGCGGAGCTCAAGCAGCTCACCCGCAGGCTAAATGACCCCGTGCTCTCGTTCTGGGCGGCGATCTACGGGACCAACGGTCCCTTGGAGCGGGGCGATCGGGGCGCATTCAGGGAGGCGCTCGCGGACGCGCAGGCGATCGCCGACGAGCTTCATCAGCCGGTCCCGCACTGGCTCGTAGGTTGGCTCACGGCGGTGGAGAAGATCATCGGCGGCGACCTCGATACCGCCGAGCGGCAGGCCGAAGCGGCAGCCCAGCACGGCTCCGACGCCGGCCAGGCGGACGCACTCACCTTCTACGTCGGTCAGCTCGCGCAGATCCGCTGGGCCAGGGGGGACCCCGAGGAGGTGGAGGAGGTAACCGAGATGGTCGCGGCGGCGGCTGAGGACAACCCCGAGCTCTCGGCGGCGCAGGCGCTTCTGGCGCTCGCCTATGCCGAGTCGGGACGTGACGAGGAGGTGCGCGCACTGCTCGAAGCGCACCTCGCGTCCGGTTTCGAGGACGTCGCCCGGGACATGGCCTGGCTGACCACGATCTCGAACTGGGCCTACGTCGCGGCCAGCATCGGCCACGAGGACGCGGCGAAGGTGCTCTCAGAACAGCTCGAGCCGTGGGCCGAGCACTTCCCATCGATCTCGATCACCGTCTGGATGCCGGTCGCGCACTATCTCGGCGAGCTGGATGCGACGCTCGGCCGGTTCGACGAGGCCGAAGCGCACTTCCGGCGGGCGCTCGAGCTCGAGGAGCGCTTCGAGGCGCCGCTGTTCCTCGCGGTCACCCGGCTCGCATGGGGCCGCATGCTGCTCGCGCGCGGCACCGACGGCGATGAAGAGCGTGGCCGCGAGCTGCTCGCCGAAGCTCAGGCCGCGGCCGAGCGGCACGGATTCGGCATGGTGGAGCGGCGCGCACAGGCGCTGCTCGAACTACCGACCTCGTCGGCTCCGACCCCTACCTGACCGGCGGCGGAACACCCTTCGCGGTCGCCGCCAGTGCGGGGTCCCAGCCACACACCTCGCAGGCGTGGCTGAAGGACGACTGGGCGAACTCGAGCGCGAGGGCGTGCGGGTCGTCGCTCTCGCGGATCTCCTCCCACTCGAGCAGGTACTCGCCGAGCTCCGCGTCCCAGCGCGCCTCGACGGGCTCGAGGTTCCCATCCGCGAAGTCGTCGGGGGGCGGGTATGCGAACGAGAAGAAGGCCGCGCCGTCGTGCTCGGGATTGCCGGGCCACCACCCGATCTCGACCTGCTCGGCATCGCCGCCGTTGCGAATGATGAAGTCGCTGGAGGGTGGATCGGCCGGCCGGCCGGAGAACAGGTGAATTGCGAGGTCGAAGGTCCCCCACCAGGCGTTGACGGGCGTCGAGCGACCACGGAACGGCGCCCGGAACTCGGCCAGGACGAGCGCGGCGCTCGTGGCCGCGTCGAAGTAGGTCGCAACCTGCTCGGCGTCGTAGGTCGCATGCTCGCGGTCCTCGTCGAGCGGCACCTGCCAGGGCACTTCCTGCGGGGTGGGGTTGATCTCGACCTCGCCCGCCAAGCGCTGAACGGCCTCGAGCACCTCCCGTGTCACCTCCCCCACCGGCCGGTTGGGCGTGAGCGGGACCCGCGTCTCGTGGCCTGCGCTGTGCTCGACCACGGCCTCGTGCGAGTGCAGGTCGAGCGCCGCGACGATCGCCCCGGAGCCGTCGGGCGCCGGCAACGGCAGGGTCTCCCAACCGCGGGCGCTCAGCCGAAGCGCCGCGTGCTGCAGCTGCGGCTCGGGCGGCGCCAGCTCGACGGCTAGCTTGCCGAGCACCTGTGTGTGCGCGTGGAGCGTGTCGCAGGTGGCGCTCCACGCCCCGTAGCTGAGCGCTGGCCACGCGTCGGGCATGCGCCTACGCTACTCCCGCGCGTCGGCCTCTTGCGCCCCGGCCTCGTCGGGATCTGAGCGTGAGCCGCCGAGCAGGGCGGCGTTCGTGTACTCGAGCACCCGCCTCCAGGCCGAGAGCTTTTCGCGCTCGCGCTCGACCTGGTCGAGGACGGTGCGGACGGGGCGCGCTGAGATCTCGATCCCGTGGCGCTCGGCGACCGCCTTGTAGCGGTCGTACTCGCGCGCCAGGCGCTTGGTGACCGACTCGAAGCCGTGCTTGGCGATCTCCAGGCGGGCGCCGTAGTCGAGGATCGAGGTGCCGAACATGAGCTCGTCATCGAGCTCGGGCTCGATCAGGATGATGTCGACGCCCGTGAAGCGCTCCTCCCAGATCTCCTTCGCGCGGTGCAGGCGATCGTGGGAGAGCAGCCGGAACGCCTGGTTGAGAACCGCCGCGATCCCCATGTCGGAGACGCGGCGCGCGCGCGAGCCGGTGACCGTGGGGATGTTCTTCTGAAAGTCGTTGACGTATGGCACCAGCGGGTTGATCACGACTACGAACTTCGCCCCGCGCTCGATCGCGATGTCGACATTGGTGGTCGAGACGATGCCGCCGTCGATGAACTCGCGGCCGTTGATCTCGACCGGCTCGTAGATCCCGGGCAGCGCCCCGGAGGCCGCGACCGCCGCCGAGATCGGCACGTCTTCCCACTCTCCCTCGCCGAGCACGACCCGCTCGGTGGTGTCGAGGTCGGTCGCGACCAGGTAGAGCTCGCGCTCGAGCAGGCGGAAGTCGTTACTGCGATCGGGGTCCGAGAGCGCCTCCTCGACGTAGCGCTCGATCCCGCGCCCCGAGTAAAGGCCGTTTGGTAGCGCTGCGGAGAGCCCGGTGGCGAGGTCGACAGCCGAGACCTCGCCGCGGTTCTCTGCGAGCTCGCGCAGCACGGCGACGAGCTTGATCGGGAAGGTGACGCCGCGCTTGAGCCAGCCCATGTAGTTCGGCCGCAGCAGCGTGCCCAGGTCGATGTCACCGAGAGGCGAGGCGAGGTTGCGGTTCAGGACCCGCATCATCTCCTCGGGCGTGACGCCGTTGGCGAGCAGGCTGCTGATGAACGCTCCCGCGCTGGTGCCGACGTAGACGTCGAACTCGTTGACGCTGCGGTTGGTCGCCAGCAGGTCGAGGGCCCGCAGGGCGCCGATCTCGTAGACGCCGCCCGTGAAGCCGCCGCCGCCCAGCACCAGCGCCGTTTTCGACGGCTTGCGCCTTGTGCGGCGCTGCCGGGTGCCCTGCGGCTGCTTCCCTGCGGTCTTCAGATCGACGACCTTGCCCACCGAGGGGATTATTCCAAGCGGCTAGGCTGGGCCCGCCGATGACCCTGCTCCGCAGCCTGATCGTGGCCGCGATCGCCGCCCTGCTCGCCGCCGCACCGGCGCTCGCACAGGGCCTCTCACGGGACGAGCTGCGCGATCAGCTCGCCGCGGCGATGGCCGCCGACGGCTCGGCCGGCGGCGCCTGGGTGTTCGACGCCGACGCCAACGGCGACGGGCTGCTGTTCTCCGACAACGGCTCGCAGGAGCGGATCCCCGCCTCCAACCAGAAGCTCTTCACCACCGCGGCCTTCCTCGACGAGCTCGGCGCCAAGGGTCGGCTCGAGACCCGCGTGTACGCCGACGGCGGGCTCTCCGGGCCGGGCGACTCGGTGGTCGCCGGCGACCTGGTGCTCGTCGGCGACGGCGACCCGGCCTTCGGCACGGCCGACTTCGCCCGCGAGAACGATCAGCCGGTGACCCAGGTCTCACAGCTCGCCCGCAACGTCGCCCGGGCCGGGATCAAGCGGATCGAGGGCCGCGTGCTCGCCGACGACACGATCTTCGACCGCGAGCGCCGGGCCGGACCCGACCTCAGCCCGCTCTCGGGGCTTTCGTTCAACAACGGCTACGTCAGCGGCCACTACGCGAGCGCGCCCGAGCTGGTCGCGGCCAAGGCGCTGAAGCTGGCGCTGCGAAAGCGCGGCGTCCGCGTCAAGGGCAAGGTCGGCCACGCCAAGCTGCCCGACGCGACCCTCGAGCGCGACCCGCTGGCCTCGATCGCCTCGCCGACCGCGGCGAAGCTGATCGAGGAGACGAACGTCCCGTCGAACAACTTCTTCGCCGAGATGCTGCTCAAGCGCGTGGGCGCGAGCGGCGGCAAGAAGGGCACCCGGCATCGCGGCAACAACAAGGTCGAGGCGTTCGCCGAGTCGATCGGCACCGACCTGCAGGCCGTCGACGGCTCAGGGCTCTCGCGCAAGAACCGCGTCTCGCCGGAGGAGGTCGGCAAGCTGCTGGTCGCGATGCTCGAGCGCGACGGCGCCGCCGCGTACCGCAGCTCGCTGCCCGTCGCGGGCCTCGAGGGCACCGTCGCCGACCGTATGGAGGGAACCGCGGCCGAGGGCAACTGCCAGACCAAGACCGGGACGCTGTCCGACGTCTCGGCGCTCTCGGGCTACTGCGACGCGAACGGCCACACGATCGTCTTCTCGACGCTGATGAACTCGGCCAACATCGGCGCCGCGCGCACTGCGCAGGACCGCGTCGCCGCCGCCGTCGCCCGCTACGACCCCTAGAGGGCCAGCCACCCGCCAATCAAGATCCGCGCCTGGCCGGCCGATAGGGGGGCATGGCTCGGAGACCGGCCCGCGAGGGCCGAGGCGAGGCCGGCTTCACGTTCGTCGAGATCCTCGTCGTCATGCTCGTCCTCGGCCTCCTCGCGGCAACCGCGATTCCCGCGTTCCTGGCCCAGCGCGAGAAGGCGCGCGACGGCGAGGCGAAGGTCCAGGTGCGCACCGCGTCGACCGCGATCGAGTCGATCGCCACCGAGAAGAACGGCAACTACTCCGACGTCACCGTCGACAAGATCCAGGCCCTCGAGCCGGCGCTGCTGGATGTCCCGGACGCCAGCGTCAGCCTGGACGTGGACGTCGTAGGGCTGCGCTACCGGGTCGCGATCCTTTCTGAGAGCGGCAACGAGTTCTGGATCCACCGTGCCGACGGCGGCGAGCTCACCTACCCCTGTACGACGCATGACAGCGGCGGCTGTCCGGCGGACGGCAACTGGGGCAACTAACCGGCGTACGGGGTGAACGCGAGTCGCGCCAGGGTGGCGCGGTCGTGCTCGGCGACGCCGCGGGCCGAGATCGTGAACACACGACCGTCGACGATCACGCTGCGGCGGATCTCGTGCTGATAGCCCGGGCCCTGTGAGGTCCTTTCGGTGCGCTCGAGGCCCGTGACCGGATCGACGCGGATCCCGACCGCGCCGTAGAACTCCCCCGCGGGCGGGGCCCAGGCGCTGAGCGGCAGGACCGCGAGGCCGTGGTCGGGCGAGTAGGTGAAGGCGTGGTGGTCGTACTCGACCTCGGTGTAGGTGCCACGGCCAAGCGCCTCGCGATCGACGCGAACCGGCGCCGCCGGATCGGAGACGTCGAACAGCGAGACCTGGACGCCGGTCGTCTGCCCGTCCTGCGTCGCGTCCTGGCCGACTCCGAGCAGCAGCCCCTCTCCGACCGGATGCAGGTAGGCCGAGTAGCCGGGGATCTTGAGCTCGCCGAGCTTGCGTGGGTCGCGCGGATCGGAGAGGTCGAGGACGTAGAGCGGATCGACCTGGCGGAAGGTGACCACGTAGCCGAGGTCGCCCATGAAGCGCACGGCGTAGATCTGCTCGCCGCGGCCGAGGCCGCCAACGCGGCCGACCTTCACCAGCCGGTCGCCATCGAGCCTGAGCGCGGTGACGTAGCTCTCGCTCTCGCCTGCAGCGCCCCAAGGCGGCTCGCTGGTGCTGGCGACGCGCAGGATCCCGTCGTGCTCCGACATCGACCACTGGTCGAGCATGTAGCCCTCGACCTCGCCGCTGGCGACATAGCGCGTTGCGCCGGGATCGGCGATGTCGAAGCGGTGGATCTCGGTCGTCACCTGGGAGGGGTCGGGCGCCGTCGCCTTGAGCTCGGCGAGCGGCTGCGGCTCGAGCCAGCGCGGGGTGGCGACGTAGAGCGAGGTCGGCGAGCCGTAGACGATCTCGCCGCCCGCCATCACCGCGTCGGTGTCGATGGCGGGCAGCCCGCGGAGCATGTCGATCGTCAGCACGCTGATCATCTCGGTGCCGGAGAATCGCGTCGGGCGACGGACGTCGTCACATGGCATGAGGCTGCGCCGGGTCCTGCGATGGGTGACGCGGTCGCGGACCACGGTCCGCGGCATCCAGGCGCGGCCGTGGCCGCGCTCGGCGACCGGCGTCTCGGGATAGGCGGCGATCACGACCCGCGCCGTATCGCCCGTCAGCCGGGCGCTGACGTAGCTGCCCTCGACCGACTCGGTGGCCAGCACGCGCATCGCCGCGGGGTCGGCGACGTCCAGATCGGTCAGCAGGGTTCGCGTGCCGTGCATGCCGTAGGAGCGCGAGATCACCAGCGCCCGCGCGCCGGCGAGCAGGAGCTCGGACTCCTCGGCATAGGCGCTCCCGCCCGGCCCGGCGGGAAGCTCGATCGAGCCGAGCACTGCGGGCTCGGCGCCCGAGAGGTCGACGGCGCGCAGCCGGTCGCCGGCGAGCACGAACACCGTCGAGCCACTCGCCTTGACCAGGTCGGGCTCGTCCACGCCGGCCTCCTGGACGTTGGTCTCGCCGCCGAGCTCCTGCGGAGCCGAACCCGCCGCCGCCTCGCCCCCGGCGGCGTCTTCGATCCCCTCGGGAAAGGCGGTCGCGCGCGTCGCGCTCGGGTGGCGCCTCAGGTAACCGCGCAGGCGGTCGCAGGACCCGAATGGCTTCAGGGAGGCACGGGAGGCGTGCTCGCTGGCGAACGCGTCACCGGCGCGTTCTCCGGCCCCGCGGCTGAGCAGCAGGGCGGCGATGCATGCCGGGACGAGGAGCACGAGCAGCCAGAAGCGCTTCACGTCGACTACTACGACGCGACCGGCCCTTCATCACAGCGCTAGGGCAGGAGCTCTCTGAGCCCCTCCTCGTCGAGGATCGTCGTACCGACCTCCTCGGCCTTGGCGAGCTTGGTGCCGGGGCTGTCGCCTGCGACGAGGTAATCGGTGTTCTTCGACACCGAGCCCGTGACCTTGCCGCCCGCGGCACGGATCAGCTTCGTCGCCTCCTCGCGCGAGAGCGTCGGCAGGGTGCCGGTGAGGACGAAGGTCTTTCCCTCCAGCGGGCCGCCCTCGGCCTGGCGCTCGGCCTCGGAGAGCTCGAAGCGCAGGCCGCGCTCGCGCAGGCGAGCGATCAGCTCGAGCACCGCGTCGTCGGCGAGCTCCTCGCGCAGCGACTCGGCCAGCACCGGGCCGATGCCCTCCACCTGCGTGATCTCCTCGGCGTCGGCCTCGATCAGCTCGTCGATCGAGCCGAAGTGCTCGGCGATCGCGGTCGCGTTGACCCAGCCGATCCCGGGCAGCCCGAGCGCGTAGAGCACGCGCGAGAACGGGCTCTGCTTGGAGCGCTCGATCTCGGCGATCAGGGCGTTGGCCGAGGTCTCGCCGAAGCCCTCGAGCTCGGCGATCTGCTCCCGGGTGAGGTCGTAGATCGAGGCCGGGTCGGTGATCAGGCCCTCGTCCAGGAACCGCATCACGTTCTTTTCGCCCAGCCCCTCGATGTCCATCGCCCCGCGGAAGTGCTTGACGAGCTGGAAGTTCTGGCCGGGACAGCCGCGGCGGTTGGGACAGATGGTCCACACCGAATCCTCCGGCTTGATCGTTGGAGTTCCGCACATCGGACACTCCTTCGGCGGCCGCGGCTTGCGCAGGCGCTTGCCCTCGCGGCGCTGGATCAGCGGCGCGATCACCTGCGGGATCACGTCGCCGGCGCGGGTGACGACGACCTCGTCGCGCTCGCGCACGTCCTTCTTCGCCAGATCCTCCTCGTTGTGCAGGGTCGCCGTCGAGACCGTCACCCCGCCGACGTGCACGGGCTCGAGCATCGCGAACGGCAGCAGCCTGCCGGTGCGCCCGACGTTCCAAACGATCTTGTTGAGGCGGGTCGTCGCGGTGATGGGCGGGAACTTCCAGGCGACCGCCCAGCGCGGCTCGCGTCCGGTGACCCCGAGCTCGCGCCACAGCCCCCGCTGGTCGATCTTGACGACGACGCCGTCGATCTCGAAGTCCAGGCCCTCCCGGCGCTCCTCCCACCACAGGCAGCGGGCGACGACATCATCGACGTCGTCGTGCCGGGAGACATCCCCGTTGACAGGAAAGCCGTGCTCGCGCATCCACTCCAGCTCCTCGGAGTGCGTCGCGAACTCGACTCCCTCGTGGCCACCGATCGCGTAGCTCCACAGCGACAGCGGCCGCGAGGCGGTCACCTCGGGATCGAGCTGGCGAATCGTCCCCGCCGTCGCGTTGCGCGGGTTGGCGAAGGTCGAGAGGCCCTCCGACGCACGTTGCTCGTTCAACTCGACGAAGGCGCGGCGGGGAAAGTAGATCTCGCCCCGCACCTCGATCCGCGCGGGCGCGTCTTCAATCCGCTTCGGGATCGCCTTGACCGTGCGCAGGTTCGCGGTCACGTCCTCGCCGATCACGCCGTCGCCGCGGGTCGCGCCGCGGACGAACTCGCCGTTCTCGTACAGCAGCGAGATCGCGATCCCGTCGATCTTCGGCTCGGCGACGAAGCGCAGGTCGCCGGGCGCGATGTCGAGGCTGCGCAGCCGGTTGTGCAGACGCTGCTCCCAGGCACGGAACTCATCAGCCCCCCTGGCATTGCCGAGCGAGAGCATCGGCTCGAGATGGCGCACCTGCTCGAAGCGGTCGGTCGCCCGGCCGCCCACCCGCTGCGTCGGCGAGTCCGCGGTGATCAGCTCGGGATGCTTGCCCTCGAGCTCGCGCAGCTCGCCGATCAGCGCGTCGTACTCGTCGTCTCCGACCGTCGGGTCGTCGAGCTCGTAATAGCGGTGGTCGTGCTCGGCGATCTCGCGCCGCAGCTCCTCGACCCGCTCGCGCTCCTCGACGGGGACGCTCATCCCGCGGTGGGGAGGTCGATCGCGCTCGCGAGCCGGTCGAGGTCCCAGGCCGCGACGCGCTCGAGCGCTTCGTGGTCGGTGAGGTTGAAGTGGATCGGCGTGATCGCGACCTTGCCGTCGGCGACCGCCGAGAGGTCGGTTCCCTCCTCGTCCTCGTGCGAGGGCTCGAAGCCGTAGATCCGGTAGCGCTTGCGCCCGTCGGCCTCCTCGACCAGCTTCAGCTCGTCGTCGTACAGGCGCTTGCCCAGTCGGGTCACCTCGATCCCGCGCACCTCGCCGGCCGGGCAGTTGATGTTCAGCAGGGTGCCCTCGGGCAGCGGGTCGCGGGCGATCCGGCCGACGACCTCGCGCGCGATCGCGGCCGAGGCTGTGAAGTCGAACTCGCGGCCCGCGTAGCCCATGCCGCCGACCCCCGCCTGCTGTGAGACGGCCACCGCCGGCAGCCCGAGCACGATGCCCTCGAACGCCGCCGCGACAGTGCCCGAGTAGGTGACGTCGTCACCGAGGTTGGAGCCGTGGTTGATCCCCGAGACGATCAGGTCGGGGCGCTCGCCGAGCAGGCCCAGGTCGGCGAAGCGCACGCAGTCGACCGGCGTTCCCTCGGTCGCAAACCCCGTCGCTCCGTCATCGAACTCGACCTCCTCGACCCAGATCGGCGAGCGGGTGGTGATGCTGCGCGCGGTGCCGCTGCGGTTGGTGTGCGGGGCGCAGACCCGCACGTCGACGTCCTCGAGCTCGCCCAGCGCGCGGCGCATGGCATGCAGGCCGGTGGCGCCGATGCCGTCGTCGTTGGTGAGCAGGACGATCACCGCGGCGAGTTTACGGACGCGCCGGCACCTCCTATGGGCTCTGTCTAACCGTCTGCGGACGCGGTCGCGGCCCCCGTCTTCGGAGCGCTCCTGCGCGGCGGCGAGCTCAGTCCCCTCAGGTAAATCCAGGTCAAACCCACCGCGTAGAGCAGCGCCGCTATCGGACCGGCAAGCTCGATCGCCTCACTCTCCGCGACCTCGCCGAACTCATGCAGGCCGTTGTAGATCAGCCAAGCCGCAAAGACGATCACCAGCACGCCCGTAATCCGGAAGAACTGGCGCAGGTCGAGCCGCAGGGCGCCGCGGTAGAACAGCACCCCGAGCGCGACCGCGGCGACCAGGCCGAGGATCGCGGCGCTGACCGCAACCACGGGCCCGGACTCCTCGGTTGACGCGAACAGGAAGAGCCCGGTTTCCAGGCCCTCGCGAGCAACGCCGATGAAGGCGACCGTAGCGAGTGCCAGCCCGCCGCCCACGCGCAGCGAGTCTCCGACCTGCGAGCGCAGATGCTCGCCGATCGTCGCAGCCTGCTTTTTCATCCAGAAGACCATCCAGGTCACTACGCCGGCCGCGATCAGCATCGCCGAGCCCTCGTAGATCTCCTCCGCCGTCCCCTCGACCTCGCCGACGGTCGCGAACAGGACGCCGCCCATCGCGACGCTGAAGACGATCGCCAGACCGACTCCCACCCAAACGGTGTGCCCGTGTCGTTCGAGGTTTCCGGTCTTCGACAGGTAGGCGAGGATCAGGCTGACGATCAGCGCTGCCTCAAAGCCCTCGCGGAGGGTGATCACGAACGAGCCCACTTGATCCTGTCTTTCTCGGCGCCGGCGACCTAGTTAGGGTGCCCTACCGCTTAGGGTTGCCTAATTAGTAGCAGATGTGCGTGGGTAGGCGACGCGGAGGAGGTGGAGGCCGTGCGGCGGCGCTGTCTCCCCCGCGCGCTCGCGCGGGGCGCCCTCGAGCAGCTCGTGAAAGTCCTCGACGCTGCGCCGGCCGGCGCCGACCTCGAGCATCGTCCCCACCAGCACCCGGACCTGGTTGCGCATGAACGAGGGCGCCTCGATTCGCAGCGCCAGCAGCTGCGGACGCTCGCGCTCCCACGCGCACTCGTTCACCGTTCGCTCGAACAGCACATGATCGGTCTGTGTCGGGGTGAAGGCGGTGAAGTCGTGGGTGCCGACCACCGCCGTGGCGCAGTCGACGAGCAGGGCACGGTCGAGCGGGTATCGACACCACAGCGCTAAGCCCTCCTCGAACGGGTCGCGGACCGGAGAAGCCAGCACCCGGTAGAGGTATGTGCGGGAGAGCGCGTCGCGGCGCGCGTCGAAGCCGTCGGGAGCCGGGCCGCCCGCCTGCACGGCGACGTCGCGCGGCAGGACGGCGTTGAGCCGCTCGGCGAGCTGGTCGGGCAGGTCGCCCTCGTGATCGAAGCTCGCCACCTGAGCGAGCGCGTGCACGCCGGCGTCCGTGCGCCCGGCGACGGTGAGCGCGACCTCCTCGCCGAGGATCCGCTGCAACGCCCGCTCGAGTTCGGCCTCGACCGAGCGCTGCCCCGGCTGGGCGGCCCAGCCCACGAACCGTCCCCCGTTGTATGCGATTTCCAGCCGAGCGGTAGGCACGACCGCCCCCGGCGCTAGACGAGCTCCAGGAAGACCATCTCGGTCGAGTCCGACGGCCGCGGTCCGATCTTGACGATCCGCGTGTAGCCGCCGGGGCGCTCCGCGTAGCGCGGCGCGACCTCCTCGAACAGCTTGTGGACCAGGAAGCGGTCCTGGCCCAGCTCCGAGAGCGCCTGGCGGCGAGCATGCAGGTCGCCGCGCTTGGCGAGCGTGATCAGCTTCTCGAGCTTCGGCTTCACCGCCTTCGCCTTCGCCTGGGAGGTCTTGATCCGCTCGTGCTCGATCATCTCCCGGCACAGGTTGCGCAGCAGCGCCCGGCGGTGCGCCGAGTCGCGACTGAGCTTGTTGCGCTGCTTCTGGTGGCGCATGGGCGGATCCTGACGCTAGCGGCTCGTCGCCGGGCGCTGCCTACTCGTCGCGGAGGCTGAGGCCGAGCGCGTGCAGGCTCTCCTTGACCTCCTCGGTGCTGCGCTTGCCGAAGTTCGGGATCGCGTTGAGCTCCGACTCCGAGCGCTGCACCAGGTCGCCGACGGTCTGGATGCCGGCGCGCTTGAGGCAGTTGTAGGCGCGGACGCCGATCTCGAGCTCCTCGATCAGCCGGTCGTCGCCCTCGGTGGGCGCCACCTGAGCGCCGGGGAGGCTCGGATCGGCACCATCGCCGCCGTCGCGGGCGGTGAGCTCCTCGACGCGGTCGGCGTCGGTGAAGATCGCCATCGTCTTGATCAGGATCTCCGCCGCCTCGCGCAGCGCCGAGCCCGGCTCGATCGAGCCGTCGGTCTCGACCTCCATCGTCAGCTTGTCGAAGTCGGTGCGCTGGCCGACGCGCGCCGAGTCGACGTTGTAAGCGGCGCGGCGGATCGGCGAGAAGATCGAGTCGATGGGGATCACGCCGATCGGCTGATCCTCCGACTTGTTCTCCTCCGCCGGCGAGTAGCCACGCCCGCGCCCGATCGCGAGGTACATCTCGAGCTTGGTCCGCTTCTCGAGCGTCGCGATCGGCGCGTCGGGGTTGAGGATCTCGACGCCCGCGGGCAGGTCGATGTCTTTGGCCTTCACCTCGCCCGGGCCGGTGGCGACCAGGGGCGCCTCGACCTCGTCGGCGTCGGTGTGCATGCGCACAACGATGTCCTTGAGGTTGAGGACGATGTCGGTGACGTCCTCCTTGACCCCGGCGACCGTCGAGAACTCGTGTGCGACGCCCTCGATGCGGACGCTCTTGATCGCCGCGCCTCCCAGCGAGGACAGCAGCACGCGGCGGAGCGAGTTCCCGAACGTGTAGCCGAAGCCCTTGTCGAGCGGCTCGACGACGAAGGTCCCCCGGTTGTCATCGACGCTCTCGGAGGCGATCTTGGGAATCTGGAACTCGGGCAGGGTGGTCATTTGCGTGTCCTTTGTCTGTGTCGGGAACGGTGGGCCCTACTACTTGGAGTAGAGCTCGACGATGAGCTGCTCCTGGACCGGGGCGGTGATCTCGCTGCGCTCGGGCTGGCGGAGCACCTTCGCGGTCAGGGCGTCGTGATCGGCCTGCAGCCACGGCGGCACCGCCGCGGTCAACTCGGTCGCCTGCCGCACAACGTCGGCGACGCCCGCGTCGGGCCGGATCGTGATCAGGTCGTCGGGCCTGACCTGGTAGCTGGGGATGTCGACGCGACGGCCGTTGATCAGCCAGTGTCCGTGGTTGATCATCTGGCGCGCCTGGCGCCGCGAGGCGGCGAAGCCGAGGCGGACGAGCACGTTGTCGAAGCGCCGCTCGAGGATCCGAAGCAGGTTCTCGCCGGTGACGCCGGGCTGGCGCGAGGCCTTCTGGTAGTAGCCGGCGAACTGCTTCTCGAGCACGCCGTAGAAGCGGCGCGCCTTCTGCTTCTCGCGCAGCTGCTGGCGGTACTCCGAGGCGCGCACGCGGCCGCGGCCGTGCTCGCCCGGCGGGTAGGAGCGCCGCTCGACGCCGCACTTCTCGGTCATGCAGCGCTCGCCCTTCAAGAACAGCTTCTGGCCCTCGCGGCGGCACTGCTTGCACTGCGGTCCTGTGTCGCGGGCCATTAGGGGCGCCTCCGCTTCTTCGGGCGGCAGCCGTTGTGGGCCTGCGGGCTCACGTCCTTGACGGTGGTCACCTGCAGCCCGGCGGCCTGCAGCGAGCGGATCGCGGTGTCGCGACCCGAGCCAGCGCCCTTGGCGTGCACCTCGACCCGCTCGACACCGTGCTCCATGCCCTTGCGGGCGGCCGCGTCGGCGGTCACCTGGGCGGCGAAGGGAGTCGACTTGCGCGAGCCCTTGAAGCCCGCCGAGCCGGCAGACTCCCAGCAGACGACGTTGCCCTCGGGGTCGGTGATGGTGACGATCGTGTTGTTGAAGCTGGTCTTGATGTGAGCGATCCCGTAGGGGACGTTCTTCTTCACCCGGCGGCGGGCGCGACCCTTCTTCTTAGGCTGCGGCATCTAGCGGCGTCTCACTTCTTCGCCGGCGGCTTCTTCTTGCCGGCGACGCTCATCCGCCGCGGGCCCTTCCGACCGCGGGCGTTGGTCTTGGTGCGCTGGCCCCGGGTCGGCAGGCCGCGGCGGTGGCGCAGACCGCGATAGGAGCCGATCTCCGACAGGCGCTTGACGTTCTGGGAGCGCTCGCGGCGCAGGTCGCCCTCGACCTCGAGCCCCTCGACCTCGTTGCGCAGCTTCACCTGCTCTTCCTCGGTCAGGTCCTTGACGTAGGTGTCGGGCTCGATGCCGACCTTCTTCAGCACCTGGTTGGCGGTCGAGCGACCGACGCCATGCACGTATGTGAGGCCGACTTCAACCCGCTTGTTGAGGGGGAGGTTTACGCCTGCGATTCGCGCCATCTGAGTCTCTAGCCCTGCCTTTGCTTGTGCCGTGGGTTCGTGCAGATCACGAGCACGACGCCGCGCCGGCGGATCACCCGGCAACGCTCACACATCGGCTTCACGGACGCTCGAACCTTCATCGGCCCTCTTCGGGTCGTATCGATCAACAACTGGAGAAGTCCCGCTGACCCCAGGAGTCGGGTCTGCAGGCACCACGAACCGCCTCGAAAGGCGACCGCGAAGGATAGCAAGGCCCCCGCCGCAGGTCGTGCCTGAGCAGGCTTGACCCGGGGCGCGGACTAGGCGAGGATCGCACCATGGCAATCAAGCTTCACCGATGCAACTGGATGTGGTTCAAGCTCGGCGCGCATCCCTGCTGGCGCGTGCAGCAGGCGCTCGACGAGACGGGGACCGAGTACGAGCTCGTCAAGCACCCGGCGTTTCCGCCCGGCGCCCGCGACGACCTCGAGGCGCTCAGCGGCCAGCGCAAGCTGCCCGTGCTCGAGTTCGAGGACGGGCGCGTGCTGCGCGAGGAGTCCAAGGACATGGCCGCGCGGGTACGCGAGGGCCGCCTGGACCAGCCGGGAACGCCCGCCTAGGGCAGATCCTTCGTCACCGAGACCGTCTGCTGGAAGGTCGGGCGGTTCTGGAACGGCGCCGGCGGCAGCGTGATGCCCGAGGCGACGACCGAGCGGTTCAGGTCCCAGCAGTCGGGCTCGGGCTCGTCCTCGCACTCGCCGAAGGCGTAGAGCTCCTCCGCGCTCACCTTGAGGGCGTCCTTGAGCGAGTTGCGCAGCGCCTGGCGGCACCTCGACTTCGACCCGTCGCCGCAGTACACGCGGCTGTACGCGCCCTTGGGCTTCTTGGCCCCGAACAGGGCCCGCAGGTCCTTGGACACGTAGCCGGGCCACGCGTCTGAGAACGAGGGCGCCGAGGGGCTGCTACGGCCTGGGGCGTCCAGCGGGGCCATGTCCTCGAGCGCATCGAAGGCTTGCTGACCGAGCTGCGGACGGAACTCGGCGGTGACGAGCAGTGGCCACCAGGCGTCCATGATCTGGACGGCGGGCTCGTGGTCGTAGTGGCCGTCGCCATCGAGGTCGCGGCGATGCCCGCCCGAGGCGCGCCATTGGCGCAGGGTCCGGGCCGCCACCGCCAGCTTGCCCTTCGTCTCGCCCATCGCGCGCAGTATCAGCGGCAGCAGCTTCACCGCCCGGAGGTCCTCGGTCGCCGGCTCCTCCATCGCCTGCACGAGCTTGGGCAGCGACATCTCGCGGCGGCCCTTGATCGCCTTGCGGACGTAGCGCTCGATCAGCTGCGAGCGGAAGATCGGCCCGTAGCCCCATTGATCGTCGGCTGCCGCCCAGCCGCGCGCCTGCTTGTTGTTCCACGAGATCAGGTAGCGCGGGTCGACCGCCTGCGGATGGCGCTTCGCCGGCAGCCACTTGGCAGTGTGGGTCGCCGGGTCATAGCCCTTCCAGTCGAACTCGCCGGTGCCCAGCACCGGGAAGTCGGGCGAGGTCTTGCGGGCGCGCTGCGGCATCCATCCGGACTGAAGGTAGGCGATGTGCTCGGAGTCGATGTAGGACCAGTTGAAGAGGAAGTTCATTGCGTCGGTCGCGCGCAGGAACGACTGGGGGCCGTCCTTCATGAAGCCGGGGTCGTTCATCTGTTTGAAGAACAGCGCCGAGTCGGCCTCGTGGAAGTAGGTCGAGCGGGCGATGACGAACGCGACGTCCTTGCCGTCCACCTTGCCGCGGGCGAAGACGATCCCGTGCACGGTCCGGTAGGCCGTCAGCGTCTCCGAGCCCGGCGGCGTGCTGTCGACGCCGTTGGGCGTCCACGAGTTGCTCCGCTCGAGCTTTTCCATCGGCAGGCATTGGCCCTTGTAGAGGTAGTGGAAGTCGTCCTGGCAGAGCACCTCGGCGACGGTGTCGACGTTGTCCGTGGTCGCCGTGGTGGCCGACCAGGCGTAATCGCGGCCGTGGCCGAGCAGGACGTAGAGGCCGACGCCGGGGAAGGTGGCGCCGCGGGCATCCATGCCGGGGCCGTGCAGGTCCATCTCCATCAGGATCTGCGGCTGGTAGTAGCCGACCTGGGGGCCGAGGACGCCGATCGGATGGCCGGTCTTTGACTCGCGCGCGGCGACGAGCTCCCAGTTCGAGGCATGCCCGGGCCCACGCAGCGCCTTGCGCAGCTGGGCGCCGATGTCGCCGAAGCCCTCAGGCGCCGCCCCGGTCTCCTGGGCGCCGGCCGGGCGGGCGGGCGCGACGCCCGCTTCGACGACGGAGCCCGGATCAGGCAGCGCGAGCCCGCGCTTGGAGAAGGCGCTCTCGGTCTGATACGGGAAGCGCTTGCCGATCACCGTGGTCGGTGCCTCGGGATCGTTCTTGGTCCGGAAGTCGAGCCACGCGCCCCGCCCTGCCTTGCGCCCGAAGCGCTCGACGAACGCCTGCATCGCCAGCGCCGAGTCGAGCTCGCGGCCGCCGCCCTTGCCGAAGATGCCGCCGATCAGCGACGCCTCGGCGACCGAGTCGGTCAGCGTCCACGGCTCGGGCAGCGTGCCGAGCGCCGCGTATTCGGCCGGCAGCTTGGACGGATCCGAGAGCGCCTCGTCGATGTAGGCGTTGATCCCGTCGACGTAGCCCTTGAGGTCGTTGACCACGTCGATGCCGTCCTGGCCGTAGAGCGTCGGGGCCACGTCGATCTGGCTCTGCAGGTCGGCCTCGGTGTAGGGGGCGAACTGCCACTGGTCCTGATCCATCGCGCGGTTGGAGGGCGAGCCGCCGATGAACGACGACAGCTGCCCGCGTCCGGTGTGGCGCAGGATGTCCATGAGGAACAGGCGATCGGCGGCGTTGACGTATCCGGCGCCGAACATCACGTCGTCGCGCGTCTCGCCGTAGACGTGCGGCACGCCGTAGGCGGAGTCGCGGATGATCGTGACTCCCGGCCGCGGGCTGATCGTCGACTCGACCTCGCCGTCCTTGACGCCGAAGGTGGCGTCCTTGAAGAACTGCTCGACCTGGGCCATGCCGAAGGTGGAGCTGGCCGAGGGGCCGATCAGGCCGTCGTAGAGAGCCTGCTGGTCGTTCCAGTGGGGCGGCAGCGCCCCGGTGGCCTGGTTGGCAAGCAGGTCCGCGGCGTTGACGAGCCCCGGCTCGCCCGGCGGCAGCACGTTGCGAAAGCCGCCCGCGTCGTTGGTGCCGTAGGGCTGGGCCTGCGCCGAGGCGAGCGCCGGCAGCGCCAGGAGCGCCGCCACGGCAAGCCCGAAAACCCTGCTCCTCCTCGTGCGCAAGAGCGCGAATATATGGCTAGAGCTCGGCATGTGCGCCGGTTCGACCTGGCGGCCTCAGCCCTCGTGCCAGGGCGTGAGGATCCGCGGGCCGTCCTCGGTGACGGCGACGGTGAACTCGAAATGGGCGGCGAGCGAGCCGTCGGCCGAGTAGACGGCCCAGTTGTCGTCGCCCACGCGCACGTCGGGGCCGCCGGCGTTGACCATCGGCTCGATCGCCAAGACCATGCCCGGCTCGAGCAGGGGTCCGCGGCCGGATTCGCCGTAGTTGGGGATCTGCGGGTCCTCGTGCATGTCGCGGCCGATCCCGTGGCCGACGAGCGAGCGGATGATCGAGAGGCCGTCGGATTCGACCCGGGTCTGGATCGCATGCGAGACGTCGCCCAGGTGGTTGCCGGCGCGCGTCTGTTCCGTGCCGGCGTGCAGCGCGGCCTCGGTCGCCTCGAGCAGCTTGCGCGCCTCGGGCGTCACCTCGCCGACCGGCACGGTGATCGCGGCGTCGGCGACCCAGCCGTCCTTGGTCACGCCGACGTCGAGCGAGAGCAGGTCGCCGCGCTTGAGCTCGTAGTCGCCGGGGATCCCATGGACCACCATCGAGTTCGGCGAGGCGCAGATCGAGCCCGGAAAGCCGCGGTAGCCGAGGAACGACGGCTCGGCGCCCTGGGAGCGGATGAAGCGTTCGGCGGCGATGTCGAGGTCGTCGGTGGTCACTCCCGGGCGCGCCTTCGAGCGCAGCATCCGCAGGCAGCGAGCTTGCACCGCGCCGGCGGCCGCCATCTGCTCGATCTGCTCGGGCGTCTTGAGGATGATTCCGCCGCGGTACATCAGAGCTCCTCCTCCATCTTCAAGGTAGCGATGAGGGCGCGGATCCGATCGGTTACCTCCTCGGGATCGCGGTCGCCGTCGACGCGCTTGAGCAGGCCCCGGTCCTCGTAGTAGGAGACGAGCGGCTCGGTCTTTTCGTGGTACTGGGCGAGGCGGTGGCGGATGACCTCGGGCTTGTCGTCGTTGCGCACCTCCAGCGGCTTGCCGCAGACGTCGCAGACGCCCTCGTTCTTGGGCGGATCGGAGTCGACGTGGAAGATGTGGCCATTCGAGCAGGTGCGCCGCCCACCCAGCCGCCGCACGACCTCTTCGTCGTCGACGTCGATCAGGATCACCGCCGAGATCTTGCGGTCGAGCTCGGAGAGCTTCTCGCCTAGTGCCTCGGCCTGCGGCTCGGTGCGGGGAAAGCCGTCGAGGATGAAGCCGTCGTCGGCCTCCTTCTGGTCGATCCGCTCGCCGATCACGCCGACCATCACCTCGTCGGGGACCAGGTCGCCGCGCTCCATGTATTCCTTCGCCTTCTGGCCAACGTCGGTCCCCTCGCGCACCGCGGCGCGCAGGATGTCGCCGGTCGCGTAGTAGGGCAGGTCGAAGTCGGCCTGAAGCCGCTCTCCCTGCGTGCCCTTGCCCGACCCTGGCGAGCCGAGGAGGATGAGATTGAGCTCTGACACGGCCCGGGAGCCTAGATGACGCTGGGCGCCAGCAGTTGCCGCAGCGCGGCGGTCACCCATTGGGCCTCGTCGGTCACCTGGCGGTAGGTGAGCGCCAGCACCTCGTGGCCGGCAAGCCGCAGCCGCGCAAGTTTCTCGTGGTCGCGCTCGAACTCCGAGCGACCACTGTGAAATTCGTAGCCATCGAGCTCGACGACCAGGTCCGCCTCCCGCCAGTAGGCGTCGACCTCGTACCCGTCGACGACGGCATTGAGAGCCGGGCTGGGTAGGGAAGCGGCGCGGACGAGGTCGAAGAACAGGCTCTCGAGCTCGGAGCTCGCGCGAGCGGCTTCCGTGGCGTCGTAGTCGAGCAGCGAGCCGAGCGGCTTGACGCCGCGCCGGCCGTTGCTGCGGGCAAGTAGGCGCTGGATCGCGACGGTGTCGAGGAGCCCGTTTCGATGCGCTCGCTCATACGCCCGTCTGAGCTGGGTGGGGGTGCCGACCTCCGCCAGGTCGAGGAGGGTCCGGGCGGGACTGGTAACCGGGATGCCGCCGGCAATCGTGCGGTCTTCGGGGTGGAGGATGCGAGTGCGGTGGATGCGAATGCCCGCGTGCCGCCGCGACGCGCCGGTGATCGTGACGTCGATGCGGCCATCGTGGACATGCCGGAGATCAAGGAGGGCGGCGCCGTCCCGATGACTCAGGAGCGCACCGGGACCCGCGGCAATAACAGCGGCAAGCCAACGGCCGCGGCGGCTCACCACCGAGTGGCCGACTGAGTAGACGCTGCGGTGGATCGGATGCAAGCGCCGGTCGGCGATTCGGTGTTCGATCTGCCGGTCGCTGAGGCCGAGCGATCTCAGTCTGGCCTTCGACAGCACGCCATGCTGCCGCTCCGCAATCCGGGCGATTTCGCGGTCGACATCGGCCATCCCGGAGGGGTGTGATGAGTTGACCCCCGCTATTCGGGGCTAAGTCAGCACACCCCCCAGGATGGTCGGCGATTGCGCGTGGGTGGCGCGGGGAGTGATGCAAAAGTCGGGCGTCGCTATGACGCCACCCCTACCCAGCCCCGTTGTTCGCTACTTCAAGAACCCCTCGTAGTTGCGCATCATCAGCTGCGCTTCGAGCTGCTTGACCGTGTCGAGCGCCACCCCGACGACGATCAGGATCGACGTGCCGCCGAAGAAGAAGTTGGCCGAGGTCTGGTTGATCAGGATCGTCGGCAGGGCGGCGACGGCGCCGAGGTACAGAGCGCCGGGGAAGGTGAGCCTCGAGAGGATGCGGTCGAGGTATTCGGCGGTAGGTCGCCCGGGTCTCACGCCGGGGATGAAGCCCCCGTACTTCTTCAGGTTGTCCGCCTGGTCCACGGGATTGAACGTCACCGCCGTGTAGAAGTAGGTGAAGACGACGATGAAGAAGGTCTGGCCGACGATGTAGGCCCACCCGTCGGGGGAGAAGAAGGCCGCGAAGTCGAGCGCGGCGGGCGTGTTGAGCAGCTGGCCGATCGTCGGCGGGAAGGCCATGATCGAGGCGGCGAAGATGACGGGGATCACCCCGGCCATGTTCACGCGCAGGGGCAGGTAGGTAGAGCCGCCGGTGGTCATCCGGCGGCCGACGACCCGCTTCGCGTACTGGACGGGGATCCGGCGCTGGCCCTCCTGGACGAAGACGATGCCGACGATCACCGCCAGCGCTATGAACGGCATCATCACGACGAAGACCTGGTCGGGGTTCGTCCACCAGCTCGAGATTCCGGGCACGATGCCGGCGGCGATCGAGGCGAAGATCATGAGACTGATCCCGTTGCCGATCCCGCGCTGGGTGATCAGCTCGCCCAGCCACATCAGCAGCGTCGTGCCCGCGGTCAGCGAGATCACGATCAGGAACACCTTGCCCGCGGTGAGCTCGCCGACGACGCTCGTGCCCTCGGCGTTCTGGAAGCTCTCGAACAGGAAGACGTAGCCCAGCGACTGGCCGAAGGCGAGCGCGACGGTGAGGTACCGCGTGTACTGGGTGATCTTCTGCTGGCCGACCTCGCCCTCCTTCTGCAGGCGCTCGAGCGAGGGCACCACCACAGTCAGCAGCTGGAGGATGATCGAGGCGGTGATGTAGGGCATGATCCCCAGCGCGAACAGCGACAACCGCTGTAGCGAGCCGCCCGAGAACAGGTTGAGGAAGCCGAGGACGTTGTTGCCGGTGAAGTTGTCCTCGATCGACTCGACCGTGTCGATGTCGACGCCCGGCGCCGGGATGTAGGCCCCGAGCCGGTAGAGCAAGAGCATCGCCAGCGTGAAGGCGATCTTGCGACGGATCTCCGGGACCGCGAAGGCGTTGGCGATCGTCTGGAGCACGCGCTAGCCCTCGATCAGCTCGACGGATCCGCCCGCGCTCTCGATCTTCTCCTTCGCCGAGGCGCTGAAGCCGTGCGCGCGCACGGTCAGCTTCTTCGAGATCTCGCCGCGGCCGAGGATCTTCACCGGATCGCGGCGAGTCGCGAGCCCGGCGGCGCGCAGGCTCTCGGGCGTGACCTCGGCGCCGGCGTCGAAGCGCGCCTCGAGGTCGGCGACGTTGACCGGCTGGGTGTGAGTGCGGAAGCGCTCGAACGGCATCGACTTCTTCATGTGCGGACCGCGCAGCTTGCGCATCCGCATGTGGATCGGGTTCTGGCCGCCCTCGTAGCCGCGCTTGGACTTGTCGCCCGAGCGCGCCCCCGCGCCCTTGTGGCCGCGGCCGGCGGTCTTGCCCGTGCCCGAGCCCTTGCCCCGCCCGAGCCGCTTGCTCGGGTGGCGCGAGCCGGGCTTGGGGCGCAGCGAGTGCAGCCCGATCTCCTCCGGATCCAGGCGCGGCATCAGCTCTTCACCTCTTCGACCAGATGGGAGACCTTGTCGAGCGCGCCGCGAAGCTGCGGCGTGTCCTCGAGCGTCGCCTCGCGGCCGATCCGGCCGAGCTTCAGCGACTCGAGCGTGCCGCGCTGCTTGGGGCTGGCGCCGTTCGCAGAGCGAACCTGGCGAAGCTTGACCTCACTCATTCGGCGGCTCCTCGGTCGCGACGACCACGGGCTCGGGCGTCACGTCCACGGCGTCGTCGGCGGGAGCCGGCGGCGGCGGCTCCTGGAGGTCCAGCCCCAGCACCTGCTTGACCGTGAGGCCGCGCAGCTTGGCCACCTCCTCGGGGCGGCGCAGGTTCTCGATGCCGTTCATCGTCGCCTTGACGAGGTTGATCGGGTTCTGGGTGCCGATGCTCTTGGAGAGCACGTCGCGGATCCCGCCGAGCTCGAGCACGGCGCGCACGCCGCCGCCCGCGATCACCCCGGTACCGGGGCTGGCCGGGCGCAGGACGACGTGGCCGGAGCCGTAGCGGCCGATGATCCGGTGGGGGATCGTCTGGCCGAACTTCGGCACGCGGATGAGGCTCTTGCGCGCGTTCTCGACCGCCTTCTGGATCGCCAAAGGCACCTCGCGGGCCTTGCCGTAGCCGATCCCGACGACGTCGTTCTCGTCGCCGACCGCAACCAGGGCCGTGAACGAGAAGCGCCGCCCGCCCTTGACGACCTTGGCGACGCGGTTGATCTCGATCACGCGCTCCTGCAGGTCGAGGCCCTGCGGGCTCACTGACTCGATGTCGGTAGTCGTCTTCAAATCAACGGTTGAGCGTAGAGGGTCAGAACTTCAGGCCGCCCTCGCGCGCGCCCTCGGCGAGCGCGCGGACGCGACCGTGATAGCGGTAGCCGCCGCGGTCGAAGACGCAGGTCTCGACCCCGTTCTCCTTCGCCCGCTGGGCGAGCAGCTCGCCGACCTTCTTCGCCTGCTCCATCGAGTCCAGCTTGCGCAAATCGGGCTCGATCCAGTTGACCGCGACGATGGTGCGGCCGCCTGTGTCGTCGATCAGCTGCGCGAAAACCCCGCGATTGGAGCGGAAAACCGACAGCCGCGGCCGCTCGGCGGTCCCGCGGACCTTGGCCCGCACGCGACGGCGGCGGCGCAGGCGACGCTGTGGCTTGGTCTGGACGCTCATGCTCGCTTGCCGACCTTCCTGCGCACGTACTCGCCCTCGTGGCGGATCCCCTTGCCCTTGTAGGGCTCCGGCGGGCGGATGCGGCGAATCCGGGCCGCGGTCTCGCCGACGAGCTGCTTGTCGATCCCGCGCACGATCACCTGGGTCGGTGTCGGCACCTCGAACTCGATCCCGTCGGGCGCGGGCAGCGAAACCGTGTGCGAGTAGCCGACGCTGAGCTCGATCGCCTTGCCGGCAAGCTTGGCGCGGTAGCCGACGCCCTGGATCTCCAAGCGCTTCTCGAAGCCCTCGGTGACCCCCTCGACCATGTTCGCGATCAGGCTCCGGGTGAGCCCGTGCACCGCGCGGTCCTCGCCGCGGTCGGTCGGCCGCGTGACGACGATCGTGCCGTCCTCCTCGGCCACCGCCATCCGCGAGCTGACACCCTGCTGCAGCTCGCCTCGCGGGCCGTTGACCGTCACGCGGCCGGGGCCGATGCTGACGGTGACGCCCTCGGGCACCTGGATTGGCTTCTTTCCGATCCGGCTCATCTCGACCTCACCAGACGTAGGCGACGACCTCGCCGCCAACGCCCTTGGCCTTCGCCTCGTGGCCGGTCATCACGCCGGTTGAGGTCGAGACGATCGCCGTGCCCATGCCGCCCTGCACCCGGGGCACCTCGGTCTGGGCGACGTAGCGCCGCCGGCCGGGACGTGAGACGCGGCGCATGCCGCTGATCACGGGGCGCCGGTCGTCGGTGTACTTGAGCTGGATCCGGATCACCTCGCCGACCGCCGTCGGCTGGACCTCGAAGCCCTCGATGTACCCCTGCTCGGTGAGGATCCGCGACATCTCCTTCTTCAGGCGCGATGCCGGGATCTCAACCTCGGTGTGGTCGGCCGTGAGCGCGTTGCGGACGCGCGTCAGATAGTCGGAGATCGGGTCGGTAAGCATGGTTCTTGGTTAGCAGGTCGCCTGCGAGTTACCAGCTCGCCTTTTGCATCCCGGGGATGTAGCCGTCGTGGGCCGCGTTGCGCAGGCAGATCCGGCAGAGGCCGAACTTGCGGTAGTAGGCGCGCGGGCGGCCGCACCGGCGGCAGCGGTTGTTGAACCTGGTCTTGTACTTCGGCGTGCGCCCCTGGCGCACTTTCTGTGACGTCTTGGCCATTACTCCTCTGAACTTTGCTCGTTTGAAGTCTCTTCTGACTCGGCCGGCGCCTCGGCGCCCTCCTCGCCCTCCTCGAGCTCCTCCTCGCGGACCGGCTTCGCGTAGGCCTCGGGGTTCTCGGCCTTGAGCTGCTCGAGCGCCGCCTGCTCGGCTTCGGCTCGCGCCCGCGCCTCGTCGTGGCGACGCTGCTCTTCCTCGTCGACCTCGGGCTCGGCGGCGCCGGGCCGATGGTCGGGCGAGAACGGCATCCCGAGGCCGAGCAGGAGCTCGAACGCTTCCTCGTCGCTGGCCGCGGTGGTGGTGATCGCGATGTCCAGGCCGCGCACCTCGTCGATCGAGTCGTAGTCGATCTCGGGGAAGATCAGCTGCTCGCGGACGCCCAGCGAGTAGTTGCCGCGGCCGTCGAAGGCGCGCGCGCTGAGGCCGCGGAAGTCGCGCACCCGCGGGATCGCGATCGTGACCAGGCGGTCGAGGAACTCCCACATCCGGGCGCCGCGCAGGGTCACCGCGACTCCCACGGGCATCCCCTCGCGCAGCTTGAAGTTGGCGATCGACTTGCGCGCCCGGCGCACGCTGGGCCGTTGGCCGGCGATCGTCTGCAGCTGCTCAGTCGCGGCCTCGAGGATCGGTGTCGTCTGCTTCGCCTCGCCGACGCCCATGTTGAGCGTGATCTTGACCAGGCGCGGCACCTGCATCGGGCTCGTGTAGCCGAACTTCTCGGTCAGCGCGGGCACGAGCTCGTTCTCGTACGTCTCGCGCAGCCGCGGCGGCGGCGCTGCCTTGTTCGGATCTGCTGTGGCTGCTTCCATCGGGTGCTTCCTACTCGATGACCTTGCCGGTTCGCTTGGCGACGCGGTGGCGGCTGCCGTCGTCGTTGACGCGCACGCCCACCCGGGTCGGCTTGTTGTCGGAGGGGTCGACGAGCATGGCGTTGGAGACGTCGATCGGCCCCTCCTTCTCGATGATCCCGGACGACTGGGCCTTCTGCGTGTCCTTGACCGAGCGCGGCCGGGTGTGGCGCTTGACCAGGTTGAGCCCCTCGACGTAGATCCGCCGGCGGTCGGGCTCGGTGCGGATCACGCGCCCGCTCTTGCCCTTGTCCTTGCCCGCGATCAGGACCACGGTGTCGTCCTTGCGGATGCGCATGCCCTTCGCCATCAGATGACCTCCGGGGCGAGGGAGACGATGCGCATGAAGTTCTTCTCGCGCAGCTCACGCGCGACGGGCCCGAAGATCCGCGTGCCGCGCGGGTTGCCCTGCGGGTCGATCAGCACGGCGGCGTTCTCGTCGAAGGAGATGTAGGTGCCGTCGGCGCGGCCGAGCTGCTTGCGGGTGCGGACGACGACCGCCTGCACGACCTCGCCCTTGCGCACGCCGCCGCGCGGCGTCGCGTGCTTGACCGTGGCGGTGATGATGTCGCCGACGCCCGCGTAGCGGCGGTGCGAGCCGCCCTTGACGCGGATGCAGAGGATCTCGCGCGCGCCCGAGTTGTCGGCCACCTTGACCCTGCTCTCCTGCTGGATCATCGGGCCTTCTCCAGGACTTCCACCAAGCGCCAGCGCTTGCTCCGCGACATCGGCCGCGACTCGATCACGCGGACGACGTCGCCGGCGCTCGCCTCGTTGCGCTCGTCGTGGGCGTGGATCGTGGTCGAGCGGCGCACGACCTTCTCGTAGACCGGGTGGCGGCGGGTGATCTCGATCTGCACGGTGATGGTCTTGTCGGCCTTGTCGGAGACGACCCGGCCCTGGCGCACCTTCTGCGCTCCGGGCCGGCGCTCGGCCGGCGGCGTGCCCTGGCCGGGCTGACGCTTGGAGCGGGAGCGGGCACGGGTGCGGCGGCGCTCGCCGGCGCTCTTGGCGCGCAGCTCCGAGCGCTCCGCGGCGCGCT
>DAIRGH010000138.1:0-5999 GCA_036794585.1 Solirubrobacterales bacterium
TGGCCCGGTGATGGCGGCGATCCCGCTCGCCTGCGCGGCGATCGCCGTGCCCGGCGGCGACGGCCTGGTCGGCTTCTTCGTCCGCAAGGAGCGCAAATCCCACGGGCTGCAGCGCTGGGTAGAGGGCCCCGTCGAGGCGGGCACCCGCTGCCTGGTCGTCGAAGACACGGTGACGACCGGCGGTTCGACCGTCGAGGCGATCGAGCGCATGCGCGAGGAGGACCTCGAGATCGTCGGCGCCCTGGTCGTCGTCGACCGCCTCTCCGGCGGCACCGAGGCGATCGCCGCCGCGATCGCCGCCCCGGTCGAGGCACTGACGACGATCGACGACCTCTACCCGGAGCGGCCGGACCGGTAGTGGCGACGTGAGGCGTTTACGGGCTGGGTAGGGGAGGCCGCGGCGCCAAACCCGAGCGCTGTCCTGGGTTTGGGCCCCATAGCGACCCAAAAGCAGGACAGCGTCTCTACCCAGCCCCCGACCGCCACCGCTACGGATTCCCGCCCCCGCCTCGCGGCGGCCGCGTGCGCAGAGTCGCGACCACGCGGCGAGCGAGGCGGAGGCTGGGCTGGGCGGCCGGCTTGGCGTTCGCGGCGATTACGACGGTGACCGTCGCGACCGAGTCGCGGCGCAGCACGATCACCGAGAGCAGCTGGTCGATGCCGCCCTTGGAGGTCGCGCGGGCGCGGGTCTCGGTGCCGTCGTAGCGGTGCCGGTAGCGGCGCGTGCGCACCCGCCGCAGGTCGCCGCGCAACCCCGGCAGCGCCTCGGCCGTCCTGGCGGCGAACTCCTCGATCGGCACCTCGAGCCCGGCGGCGCTGCGGTCGGGCGCGATCGAGATCGCAACCAGATGGTCGAAGGAGCGGACCAGCGCGTTCGGTCCGTCGACGGCGCGGACCTTCCAGCCGCGCGGCAGGCCGATCGCGAGGCCGCCGCGACGGTCGACGTACGGGTGCCAGCTCTCGGGAAGCTTGGGCAACCTGTCGACGGTCTCGCGCGGAGGGGGCGACGGAGGGGGTGCCGGGGCCGGTTCGTCGTCGCCCGACCCACAGCCGCTGAGCAGCACCGCGGCCGCCACAGCCGCGAGCGCCGCCAGCCGGCTCAAGGCTCGCTGCGGCGGCGGGTTCGGTTGCCGAGCCGGCGCAGCGGGTGCGCGGCACGGCTCACGTCCTCGAGATGCGGCTCGAGCTTGCCGATGCTCTGCTCGAGGCCGGCGACGTCGCCGCCCATGCTCTCGACCGCGGTGCGCATCTTCTTCACCTCTTCGTCGAGCGAGTCGACCTTGGTGCGGATCCCGTCGAGCGAGAGCAGCAGCTTCGGCAGCGTCGCCATGCCCTCGGCGATCGTGCGCAGGTCGGTGAGCGCACCGCCGAGCAGGCGCGGGATCTGCATCACGTCGATCGGGCCGCGGCGCGTGAGCGCCTGCTCGTCGGCCGCGATCGCGGTCTCGTCCAGGATCTCGGGGCGCTCGCTCACCGCTTCGCCTTCAGCGCGTAGACCGTGACGTCGCTGGGCACGCCCTTGGCGCGAAACAGCAGCTTCTTGCGGGCCGAGACCGAGTCGTCGTCGAGCGCCTCGAGCGCCTGGCCGGAGATCAGCACCTCGCCGCCCGAGGCGTGGTCGGCGACCCTGGCGGCGACGTTGACGTCGACGCCGAGGTAGTCGTCGCCGAGTCGCCGGGGCGTGCCGACGTGAATCCCAGCGCGCATACGGGGACGGTACCCGGCGACCTCGACACCATCGATGCGCTCGCACCCTTCGAGCACGGCTTCGACGGCCGCGCCGGGATCGTTAAAGACGGCCATCATCCCGTCGCCCAGCCGCTTGACCACCTCGCCTCGGTGCTTGACCACGGGCGGCTCGATCGCCTGTGCCACCTCGCGCAGGAGCTCGAGCGCGATGTCGTCGCCGGCCTCGAGCGCCCAGTCGGAGAACCCGACGAGATCCGTGAACACGATCGTGCGCCGGTCCCCGTCGAGCTTCTGATCGCCCTCGTCGGCGACCGCCTCCCACACCTGCAACGCGCTGAGCCCGACCTCCTTGAGCACGCTCGGGCGCTCGGAGGCGAGCTCGCCGAGCCGGCGAGCCATGACCTGGCGCGGCTCGGAGCCGACGGTCGAGAGCGGGTCGCCGTAGCGGCTGTCGCCGGGGAGCACCCGCCGAGCGATCTTCATCGCCTGCATCAGCTTGGGGCCGACGGTGCTCTCGGTCGCCTCGGCGGTCTCGGAGTCGTGCTCTTCGGTGCCCACGTCTGCGGATTACACCACCTGGCCACGAACCGTTACATCGCGCCATGTAACCGTGGTCTCTATATAGAGTCGCCACCGATGCCGACGGTCCGCGAAGCAGCCTTCGATCTCTTCCGCGCCCGCGGGATGACGACGATCTTCGGCAACCCGGGTTCGACCGAGCTGCCGATGCTCGGCGACTTTCCCGACGACTTCAGCTACGTGCTCGGCCTGCAGGAGGCGGTCGTGGTCGGGATGGCCGACGGCTACGCGCAGGCGAGCGGGCGCCCGACCCTCGTCAACCTGCACACGGCCCCTGGGGTCGGCAACGCCATGGGGGCGATCTTCAACGCGCAGGCGAACCACTCGCCGCTCGTGATCACCGCGGGCCAGCAGGTGCGGCCCGTGATCACGATGCAGGCCAACCTGACGAACCGCGACGCGACCCGCATGCCCCACCCGCTGGTCAAGTGGAGCCATGAGCCCGCACGCGCCGAGGACGTGCCGCACGCGCTCGCGCGGGCCACCCAGCTCGCCGCACTGCCCCCCAAGGGCCCGACCTTCGTCTCGATCCCGATGGACGACTGGGAGGTTGAGGTCGAGGCCGACTACGCGCAGGCGGCGATCGAGCGCAGGGCGACCGGCCGCGCCGCCGGTGACCCCGACGCGGTCCGCGATCTGGCCCGCCGCCTGGAGGCCGCTTCGAATCCGGTGCTGGTGGCGGGGCCGGACGTCGATGCGAGCGGCGCCTGGGACGAGGTGGTCACACTCGCCGAGCGCCAGCGGCTGCCCGTGTTCGCGATCCCCGCCCCGGGCGGTGGACGGCTCGGCTTCCCCGAGGGCCACCCGAACTTCCGCGGCGTGCTGCCGCCGGCGATCGGTCCCGTCGCGGAGACGCTCGCCGGACGCGACTTAATCCTGGTCGTGGGGGCGTCGGTCTTTCCCTACTACCCGTACATCCCAGGCCGCCTGCTCCCCGAGGGCGCCGAGTTGGTCGAGATCACCTCCGACCCCGACGAAGCGGCCCGGGCGCCGATGGGCGACGCAATCGTCGCCGACGTCAAGCTCACGCTCGCCGCGCTGCTCGACGAGGTCGGGGAGTCCAACCGCGACCCCGGCGAGTCGCTGCCCGAGCCGAGCGCCGGCCCGGAGGAGGACCCGATCACGGGCACCGCCGCCATGAACGCCCTCGCCGCCGCCTTCCCCGATGACGGGATAGTCGTCCTCGAAGCCCCATCGGCGACGCTGGCGCTGCGCAACCAGCTGCGCCTCTCGCGACCGGGCAGTTACTACTTCGGCGCCGGCGGCGGGCTCGGCTTCGGCCTTGCGGCAGCCGTCGGTGTGCAGCTCGCCGAGCCGGACCGGCCGGTGGTCTGCGTGATCGGCGAGGGTTCGGTCCAGTACGCCGTGACCGCGTTCTGGAGCGCGCTTGCCTACGACGTCCCGGTCACGTTCCTCGTCCTGCGCAACAGCGAGTACGCGATCCTCAAGTGGTTCTCGGAGATCGAGGGTGTCAGTGGTGCACCCGGGCTCGACCTCCCGGGACTCGACACCGCGGCGATCGCTCAGGGCTACGGAATCGGCGCGGTGCGCGTGGGCACCGCCGAGGAGCTGCGCGAGGCGCTCGCCGGAGCGATCGCCGCCGACCGCCCCGAGCTCGTCGAGGTCGGGGTGGCACCGGGGATGTGGCTGTTCTAGGCACGCCGGCCGCGCTCTCGATGCTCGAACCGCGGATCGAGCCGCTGGCGCCCGAGGCGCCGGCGCCGAGCGACGACGCAGCCCCCGACTGGGTCGCCCGCGGCACGCCGGAGCCGCTGCGCTCAGAGCTGGTCGCGCTGCTCGGCGCCGACCGGGTGCTCTCGCGTCCCTCCGACATCGTCCGCTACGCCTCCGACGCGAGCCCCTACCGACTGTTGCCGAAGGCGGTGGTGATGGCGCGCGACGCCGCCGACATCGCCAAGCTGCTCGCCTACGGCCGCCGCTCGGGCGTGCCGGTCGTCTTCCGCGCGGGCGGCACCAGCCTCAACGGTCAGGGCCAGACCGACGGCGTGCTCGTCGACGTGCGCCGGCACTGGCGCGGGATCTCGGTCGAGGAGGACGGGGCGCGGGTCCGGGTGAAGCCGGGAACGGTGCTCGGACACGTCAACCGGGTCCTCGCCCCCTACGGCTACCGGGTAGGCCCCGACCCGGCTTCGACCGACATCGCCTGCGTCGGCGGCGTGATCGCCAACAACTCCGGCGGCATGCGCTGCGGGGTCACCCACGACTCCTACCGCACCGTCAGCGCGCTCACGTTCGTGCTGCCGTCCGGCACCGTGGTCGACACCGCGGCGCCCGGCGCCGAGCAGCGCTTCGCCGAGGCCGAGCCGGAGCTGGCGCGCGGCCTCGCCAAGATTCGCGAGCGGATCCTGGCCGACGAGGAGCTCAGCACGCGGATCCGGCGCAAGTTCGAGATCAAGAACACCACCGGGTATCGCCTCTGCGCGTTCCTCGACGCCGAGACGCCGCTGGAGATCTTCCGCCGCCTGCTGGTCGGCTCGGAGGGGACGCTGGCGTTCGTCGCCGAGGCGGTCTTCGACACCGTCGCCCAGCCGAAGCGAACGACGGTGTCGTGGCTTCACTTCGCCGGCATCGAGGAGGCGATTGCGACCGTGAACGACTTTGTCGCCGCCGGCGCGCGGGCGGTCGAGCTGATGGTCGCCCCGGCGCTGATCGTCGCCTCGCACAACATCCGCGGCACGCCGGAGAGCTGGCGCGAGCTCGACCCGGCCTCGGCGGCGCTGCTGGTCGAGTTCGGCGGCGCCGACGAGGCAGAGCTCGACGCGGCGGAGGAGCGGGCGGCCGAGGTGCTCGCCGGCCACGAGCTGCTCAAGCCGCCGGACTTTCACCGCGACGCCGAGACGATCGAGATGTACTGGACGGTCCGCGAGGGGCTGCACGGCCTGATCGGCCGCCTGCGCCTGCCGGGTACGGCGCTGATCGTCGAGGACGTCTGCGTGCCGCCGGCGCGGATCGCCGAGGGCGCGCGCGACCTGCAGGCGCTGCTCGGCGAGCATGGCTTCCTGCCCGGGGTCGCCGGCCACGCCTCGGCGGGGAATCTGCACTTCATGCTCACCCCCGACTTCGCCAAGCCCGAGGACCTGGAGCGCTACGAGAAGTTCATGGAGGGGCTGATCGAGCTGATCGTCGACAAGTACGACGGCTCGCTGAAGGCCGAGCACGGCACCGGCGTCAACATGGCGCCGTTCGTCGAGCGCGAGTGGGGCGCGACGGCGACCGAGATGATGCGCGAGGTAAAGCGGCTCGCCGATCCCGACGGCGTGCTCGCGCCCGGCGTGCTGGTCAACGACGACCCTGGCGTTCACCTGCGCAACCTGAAGACGACGCCGCCGATCGAAGAGGTGGCGACCACCTGCGTCGAGTGCGGCTTCTGCGAGCCGGTCTGTCCGAGCCGCGACCTCACCACGACGCCGCGCCAGCGGATCGTCCTGCGGCGAGAGATGGCGCGCCAGCAGCCGGGCTCGCCGGTGCTCGCGGCGCTGCTGGAGGAGTACGAGTACGACGCGGTCGAGACCTGCGCCGCCGACGGCACCTGCGCGCTCACCTGCCCGCTGGGCATCGACACCGGCAAGCTGATCAAGGGCCTGCGCGCGCGCCAGCATTCCCCGCGCGCCGAGCGAGTCGCCGAGCGGCTGGCCGAGCGCTGGGAGTCGGTCGAGCGCAGCGCGCGTCGCGGCCTGGCCGCGGGCGCCAAGGGGCGGCTCGCCACCGGG
>DAIRGH010000139.1:0-5997 GCA_036794585.1 Solirubrobacterales bacterium
GCCTTGGCCCCCGCGCCGGCCACCCGCGCCGGCCTGCTGCCGGTCGACTTCCGGCGCTGCCGCTCGACGAGCTGCGCCCTGCCCGGCGACCGCGCCGGATTGACGGCGTCAAACCGCCGCGTCACCGGCTTCGTCAGCGTCGTCGACCGCCGCCGCGCCGGTGGCCCGGTGCTGATCACCTACTGGCTCTACCGGCCGACGCTCGGCTGGGAGAGCGTCAAGTGCTCGACGAGCTCCGCCGAGATCGCCCGGTTGGCGTCGACGCCGCTGCTGGAGGACGCGATCCCGGCGCTGGTCGCGCTGGAGACGCTCGACGGCCGCAACCAGTTCGAGTTCGCGCCCGGCGAGGAGCCGCCGTGGCGCTGGCGGATCGAGCCCACGATCCCGCCCGTCTAGTCAAGACGCCGGGAGGTAGGTGAGGAGGATTACCCCGGAGTCGAACCGCTTCACGTCGTCGAGCTCCATCCGGACGGTTCCCCTGTCGCCGAGCACGTGGACGTTTCCCTGGCCCCAGACGAGCGGATTCAGGTAGACCTCGTACTCGTCGATCAGACCCTTCTCGGCGAGGGCGTAGGCGAATTCGCCGCTCCCGTGCATGAACAGGTCACCGTCGACCTCGTCCTTCAGCTTCGGGATCGCGTCCTCGAGGTCCCCCTCCAGCAGGGTGGCGTTCCACTCGAGGTCTCCGGACAGGGTGTTGGACCCGACGTACTTCAGCATCGGGTTGACCATGTCCGCCCACTTGCCCGACTGGCTCGGCCAATATCCCGCCAGCCCCTCGTAGGTCTTGCGGCCCAGTACCAGCCCGCTGGATCTCGCCTGACGCTCGAACGAGTAGTCGGCGTGGTCTCCGCCCGCCTGCACCCACTCGCCGACCGGGTCTACGACGCCGTCGACGGTGGCCTGCGTGGTTGCGATCAGCTTTCCCATCGATCCTTCTCTGGTCATTACCAGGTGGCGTCGTGGTGCTCCATGACGCCGAGGCCGCGGGCGAGCTCGAGCCCGCCCGGCAGGATGCCGCGGAAGGTCCCGAACGGCTGGCGGTAGGAGTACTTGACGAAGGCGCGCTTTTCCTCCTTGCGGCGCTCGGCCTCGGCGCTGAACTCGAGCCTGCCGCCGCCATCGGCAAACGTGATCGCGTCCAGGCCCTCGAAGCTCACCGGCGCAGGCTCGAACGGCACTCCGTCGACCCAGATCGCACGCTCGGAGCGCTCGGGGGGATCGTTGATCCCGCTGACGAGGTTCCAGCCGATCTCGCGCCCGTCGCTGGTCTCCCCGACGCCTGCCGACCAGTCCCAGACCGTGTGCTGCGGGTGATAGCCGCATGACTCATCCTCGATCCCGCGTGCCTCGGCACGGATGCGGCGATCGCCGATCCGCACGTCGCACTCGACCGGGATGATCCGCTTGCGGGTCCACACGTAGCCGTCGCGCTCGCCGGTCGCACAGACCGCCTCGGCCCATGTCCCCTCGCCGACGTGCAGAAACGCCCTGAGCTTCTCGGCCTGCTCACCCTGCGGGGCTGCCTCGATCCTCACCTCGGTGCCTCCGCTCTCCGGCGCCCAGTCGATCCGGCCAGCCTCATCCGCCGCGGCTGGCTCGGTCCAGACCTCGCCGCGCGCGCTCGGCAGCTGCAGCCGGGTGCGCTCGTAGAGCTCGCCCGTCTCGCGGTCGACGATCGCCCAGAAGCTCTGTCCGACCGGGCCGACCTGCACCCGAGCCGCGCAAAGCAGGAGCTCCTCGCAGAAGACGCCGGTGTAGCGCCAGCGCTTGCGCCACGAGCCCTTGCGTCGAATGGGCACCCGAGCCGGCGGCAGCGGCAGATCCGGCCTCCCCGGCCCAGGGCCGCGCCAAGGAAGCTCCTCGGTGCTCATTCGATGGTGGCGATGGGATCGCCCGAGTTGATCGCGGCGCCCTCGGAGACGTTCAGCTTGGTCACCTTGCCCGCCAGGTGGGCGGTGATCTCGTTCTCCATCTTCATCGCCTCGATCACGCAGATCAAGGCGCCCTCCTCGACCTCATCGCCTTCCTTGACAGCGACCTTGAGGATCGATCCCTGTAGCGGCGACGTGAGCGTAGGGCCGCCGGCGCCGCCGGCGCGGGATCCGCCGCCGCCTTCGCGCTTGGGAGGCCTGCGTCCGCCCGCCGGCGCCGCCGACGCGCCCGCCGCAGCGCCTCCCCCGATCACCTTGACCTCGTGCAGGCGGCCGTCGACCTCCACCTTGTACGTGCGCTCGGCCACCTCCTCCTCGTCTCCGTCTGATGACTTGGGCGGCTCCTGCGGCGCCAGTGACTTGAGCCATTTCTTGTCGGCGATCAGGTCGCGACAGGTCTCGCCGTTGGCCCATTGCTCGGTGGCGAGGATCGCCCTGTGGAACGGGATCAGCGTCTGCAGCGGCTCGATCTCGTACTCGCCGAGCGCGCGCAGCATCCGCGCCGTCGCCTTCTCGCGATCGACGTCCCAGGTGATCAGCTTGGCGACCATCGGGTCATAGAGCGGCGTCACCTCCGAGCCCGCGCGCAGCCCCGAGTCGACGCGGACGCCGGGGCCGGCCGGCTCGATGTAGCGCTCGATCGGACCGGGCGCCGGGGCGAAGTTCTTGTGCGCGGCCTCAGCGTTGATCCGGCATTCGATCGCGTGGCCGCGCAGCTCGACGTCGTCCTGGCCGACCGAGAGCTCCTCGCCCGCGGCGACCCTGATCTGCTCGCGGACGATGTCGATTCCGGTGACCATCTCGGTGACGCAGTGCTCGACCTGCACGCGGGTGTTCATCTCGAGGAAGAAGTAGTCCTCGCCCACCTGCATCCCCTCGACCGTGCCGGCGCTGCGGTAGTCGACCGCCCGCGCGGCGTCGGTGGCGATCTTGCCGATCCGCTCGCGCATCGCCTCGTCGACGTGTGGTCCCGGCGCCTCCTCGATCAGCTTCTGGTGGCGACGCTGGATCGAGCAGTCGCGCTCACCGAGGTGGATCACGTTGCCGTGCGAGTCGGCGAGCACCTGAACCTCGACATGGCGCGGGTCCTCGAGGTAGCGCTCGAGATAGACGCGGTCGTCGGAAAAGAACTTCTCGCCCTCGCGGGCAGCGCCCTCGAAGGCATCGGCGAGCTCGTCCTCGCTCTGGGCGACGCGAAACCCCTTGCCGCCACCGCCGCCGGCGGCCTTGCAAGCGACGGGATAGCCGATCTCCTTCGCCGTCTTCTTGGCGGCCTTGAGGTCGGGCGAGGGCTCGGTCGAGCCCGGGACGATCGGGACCCCGGCCTCCTGCATGATCGCGCGCGCCCGGGTCTTCGATCCCATCGCCTCGATCGCACTCGCCGGGGGACCGACGAAGACGACGCCCGCCTCCTCGCAGGCGCGCGCGAAGTCGGCGTTCTCCGCGAGGAAGCCGTAGCCGGGATGGATCGCCTGGGCGCCGGCCTGCTGGGCGACCTCGAGGATCCGCTCGACGTTCAGGTAGCTCTGGGCGGGCACCGGGGGGCCGAGCAGGAACGCCTCGTCGGCCTCGTGCACGTGCGGCGCCTCGCGGTCGGCCTCGGAGTAGACGCCGACCGAGGCGACGCCCATCTCCTCGAGCGTCCGCATCACCCGGATCGCGATCTCACCCCGGTTCGCGACCAGGACCTTCTCGAACATAGGCGCGAGAGGTTATCCGCGATCCCGATCGCGCCGGCACGAGGTTTAAGTGACTCCAATCACGGTAACCGTTACATCAGCCGGTGTAACATCGCGCGATGTTGAAAGGAACCCGCAAATGAAAACGACAGACAGCTCACCAGCCGCAGGCGCCGCGATCGGTGAGGTCATCATCGCCACCGGTGGCGCCCTGATCGCGACCTCCATCCTGCTCTACCTCGGCTGGGCGCACCGCACCGGCCGCACCGACCTGTTGCGGCGCCTTTCCGTCTTCTTCGCCCGCGACACGGGGTTCGCGCCTTGGGCCGCCCTGCCCTCGCTGATCGCCGCCGGCTCGCTGCTCGTGGCGCTGCTCGGGATGTACTGGGACATCTCGCTGCACATCGACGACGGCCGCGACGCCGGGCCGCTCGCAAACCCGGCCCACTACCTCATCCTCTTCGGCCTGTTCGGCATCTTCGCCGCGGGCTTCCTGGCGATCGTCCTGCCCAAGGCCAAGCCCAGCGACCGCGCCGTGCGGATCTCCGGCGATTGGTACGCGCCACTCGGCGGTATCGCGATGCTCGCCTCGGCGGCGTTCGCTCTGCTCGGCTTCCCGCTCGACGACATCTGGCACCGGATCTTCGGCCAGGACGTCACCCTCTGGGGACCGACGCACCTGATGCTGATCGGCGGCGCGGGGCTGACCCTGATCGGCAGCGCAATCCTGATCGTCGAGGGCACCAAGGGCCAGGCGGCTCCGTCCAACCGGGGTCGGTTCGGCCGCCTGATCGTCTTCTTTGCCGAGCGCCGGCGCGCCTGGGCGATGGGCGGCCTGCTGATCGGGCTCTCGACCTTCCAGGCGGAATTCGACTTCGGCGTGCCGCAGTTCCAGCTCGTGCTCGAGCCGATCATGCTCGCCTTCGCCGCCGGCATCGCGCTGGTCGCGGCGCGGTTCTGGATCGGTCCGGGCGGCGCCCTCAGCGCCGCGATCTTCTTCGTCGTCGTCCGCGGGCTGATCGCGCTGATCGTCGGACCCGGCTTCGGCGAGACGACGCCGCACCTGCCGCTCTACCTGGTCGAGGCCCTGTGCGTCGAAGGCGCGGCACTGGCGCTCGCCGGCCGCCGCCCCTACGCGTTCGGCGCCGTCGCCGGGCTGCTGATCGGCACGATCGGGTTCGCCGCCGAGTACGCCTGGTCGCACATCTGGATGCCGGTTCCGTGGCCGCCGGAGCTGATCTCCGAGGCGCTGCCGCTGACCGTGATCACAGGCATCGCCGCCGGCGTCCTCGGCGCCTATCTCGGCGGCTCGCTCGCAGCCGCCCGCGGCGACCGCGGCGCAACGATGCCGGCTCTCGCACCGGCCGTCGGCGCCCTGGTGGCGATCGTCGCCGCGATCGCGATCAACGTCGGCGACGACACGCCGTCCGGCTGGCGCGCCGAAGTCCAACTCGCCCAGGTCGACCCGGCGCCCGAGCGCACGGTCAACGCCACCGTCAGCATCGACCCGCCCTCCGCGGCCGAGGACGCGTACTGGCTGCAGATGATCGCCTGGCAGGGCGGCGGCCTGAAGCTCGACCGGTTGGAGGAGGTCTCGCCGGGGGTGTATGAGACGACCCAGCCGATGCCGGTCCACGGCACCTGGAAGACGCTCGTGCGACTGCACCGCGACGACACGGTCGCCGGCGTGCCGATCTACATGCCCGAGGACACGGCGATCCCGGCCGAGGCGGTCCCCGCGACGCCGCGCATCAACCGCCCGTTCGTCGACGAGACCGAGATCCTGCAGCGCGAGCAGAAGGACGACGTGGCGCCGTACCTGGCGACGGTCGCGTACGTGGTCGTCGCGACGATCGTGCTCGTGCTGCTGATCCTGCTCGGCTGGGTGCTGCAGCGGCTCGGCACCGCCGAGCCCCGCCGGTCGGCGGTTGCAGCAGGCGCATCGCAGGAAGCGGCGGGTCTCGGCCCATGCGGGTGACGGTCCCTCGCGCGGACCACGATTGTCACGATCCACTCCGCCAAGTCGTTCAAGCGACGACGCCGGGCCCACCAAGAGGCAGGGCCCTGGTCTGCCTCCTGGAGCCGCCCCCCTGAAGGGGCCGGAGGCAAGGGCGGCTCCAGGAGGCAGACACATGAATTGGGACCAATCTGCTTTCTGAAAAATGCAGCCGCGGTCAATTGGGTTTTTTGAAATATGAGGTGCCTTCACCGTGTGCCCATTGAAACGAATTGTGATTTAATTTCCGATAGATACAGCATCCTTCGACTAGAACATAACGAGAACATTTGCTATTGTGTTGAGACTGAGATCAGCGCTGAATTCTCGGATCTTTCCTCCCTTTTTCAGGAGTACCGCGTCATGCGCTCATCACCTCAAAAACCGC
>DAIRGH010000051.1:0-19909 GCA_036794585.1 Solirubrobacterales bacterium
CTGCCGAGGGCAGGCTCGGGCGCGCGGTCGCCGGCCTGCTCGTGATCGCCGAGGACTACCCGCAGCTCGAAGCGACGCGCAACTTCTCCCAGCTTCAGAGCGACCTGGCCGAGACCGAGGATCAGATCCAGATCACTCGCCGCGTCTACAACGACACGGTCGAGACCTACAACACCGCGATCCAGGTCTTCCCGGCGGTGATCGTCGCGCGACTGTTCGGCTTCGAAGCGCGCGAGTTCTTCGATGCCCCGGCCGAGGCCGAGGCGACGCCCGCCGTCGACCTCACTTCGACTCGGCGATGAGGATTCGCGCGCTCGTGTCGGCGCTCGTCCCTACGGCGCTGGCGGCGCTGGCCCTGGCGGCTCCGGCGCGGGCGGACAGCGCCGACGTCGTCGATGCCGACGTCAGCATGCGCCTGGCTCCCGACGCGAGCCTGCTCGTCACCGAGACGCTGACCTTCGAGTACGACGGCAGCTTCCAGGCCTCTTTTCGCGACATCTTGCTGAAGCGTGGCGAGCAGATCACGGGCGTCCAGGTAAGCGACAACGGCCGCAGGTATCGGTCCGGCGGTTGCACCGTCCAGGGCTGCAGCGACCGGTTCGGAGTCTTCGGCACGGCTCCGACGCTCGACGGCGTGCGGATCGTCTGGCATCACCACGCCAGCGACGAGGCGCGCACTTTCGAGATCAGCTACCGCGTCGTGGGAGGCGCCGTGGCCTACGAAGACATCATCGACGTCGGATGGACGGTCTGGGGCGATCAGTGGGAATTCGATCTGGATCACCTGACCGCGAGCCTCGCCGACCCGGCGCTCGACCCCGACGATCCCGCCTATCGCGTCTGGGGTCATCCGCGTGACGTCGAGGGAGAGACCGTCCGCGGCGACGGGGTGGCGACGCTCGAGGCCGGCGACGTTCGCGCCGGCCAGTTCGTCGAGATGCGAGTCACCGTGCCGCGGACGCCGGGCCAGAACGTCAGCGCCGCGCGGCCCGGCAGCGGCGAAGGGCTGCCGAAGATCCTCGCTGAGGAGCAGGAGCTCGACGAGGACTTTGACTCGTTCCCCAACCCACAGAAGCGGTGGATCGCCGACAACGCGGTGCTGCTCGCGCTGATCCTGGCCGCACTGGCGGCGCTGGTGCTGTTCATCTTCGACCGGCTCGCGCGCGAGCACCCGACCAGCTCGCCCGAGTACCTTCCGGGGCCACCCGACGACGCCACCCCGGCGCTCGCCTACGGTCTCGCCCACGAGGGCTCCGACAGCGACGACACCGTGCTCGCGACGCTGCTCGACCTCGTCGACCGGGGCTACTACGAGACCAGCTCCGCGGCCACCGATGACGAGAAGCTCGATCTCGCGCTCAGGCAGCGAACGGATCGGCCGAAGGCCGAGCTGGAAGCGCACGAGAAGGAGGTGCTCTCGTTCTTCGACGAGCTACTCGGCGAAAAGACCCTGGCCCTGAGCAAGATGAAGGACGAGATCCCCGAGCACTCATCTACCTGGCGCAGCCGCTGGGAGCGGATGAAGGAGAAGCTCGACGCCGCCGACGAGGGTCAGCTGCGCTGGGATCGCGACCTCAACGGCCGGCGCTGGCTGGTGTTCTTCGTCTTGGCAGTGCTCTTCGGAGCGATCGTGCTGATCGACTACGACGTCGACGAAGAGTGGATCGCCCCGGTGGCGATCGGGGTGGCGACGCTGATCGGCGTGATCGCGTTTCCCCGCAACCGGCTGCGCAGGGTCCATCGGCTCCACCGGCAGCGGACCTCCGACTGGCATGCGTTCGCGCGCTGGACCGAGGACTTCCCGCGCCTCTCTGACGATCCGCCGGCGACGCTCGAGCTGTGGAAGCGGATCCTCGTCTACGGCGTCGCCTTCGGTACCGCCGACCGGATGATCCAGTCGGGACGGATTCCGGCGCCGGTCGCCGAGGCGGCCAGCGACGGCTCTTACTGGTGGTCGTATGCCGCTGCCGGTTCGATCGGCGACTCGAGCTTCAGCGCCTCGGCGTTCAGCGCCGGCTTCGCCGGCCAGGTCGCCCCCGAGAGCTCCAGCGGTGGCGGCGGGGGCGGCTTCTCGGGCGGTGGCGGAGGCGGCTTCTCGGGCGGCGGTGGCGGCGGGTCCTGGTAGCGGCTAGGCCGCGGATTTCTCCAGCCGCTCGGCGAGCCGGTTCATGCCTCGCTTGCGCGCCGCGGCCGCGGCCCCGGTCCAGTCGGTCTGGCGATCCTTCGGCCGCTTTACCTTCGCGTCTCGCAGCGTCGCGATGTCCTTGAAGGCGAGCAGGTCGTCCCGGCTCTCGAGCAGGCTGGTGCGCAGCTTCGGTCGGGTCTCGGCAAGCGCCGCGTCGAGCACGGCCTCGAGCGATCCGTGGCGGCGCAGCAGCTCGGCCGCGGTCTTCTCGCCGACGCCCTTGGCGCCCGGGATCCCGTCGGAGGGATCTCCGCGCAGGGCGATGAAGTCGGGCACGAGCTCGGGTGGGATCCCGTACCGGCGCTCGACCTCCTTGGCGTCGACGGCCTCGGCGCCCTGCTTGCCGCCGGTGCGCACGTAGAGCACGGTGACGCCGTCGCCGGCGCACTGGTACATGTCGCGGTCGCCCGTCAGCAGCAGGGCGTGGCCGCCCGCCTCGCGCTCCAGGCGCGCGTAGGTTCCGAGCAGGTCGTCGGCCTCGAGCGACGGATGGTTGGTAACCGTCCAGCCGAAGCCGCCGAAGAAGTCGGCGCTGTCGGCGAACTGGGGCGCGAGGCCCTCGGGGACCTCGGGGCGCTCGGCGTGATAGCCGGAGAAGAGCTCGACCCGGTAGTCGGCGGCGTCGGGGCCGAAGCACAGCACGACTGCCCGCGGGCCGTGCTCCTCGACCTCGCGCAGGATCAGATTGCTCGTGCCCAGCAGCGCGTTCACCGGTTGGCCATCGGAGTCGGTGATCGAATCGGGCAGCGCGTAGAACGCACGGAAGAGCATCGACGGGGCGTCGACGGCGAGCAGGGGGGCGGGAGGGGTCACGGCGCCGGGAGCGAAACGTTCATCGCGCCCACCGTAGCGGCCGAGATCGGCTGGCTGCCGTAGGATGGGCGCGCGCGGGACCAATTAGGGCAACCGAAAACGGAAAGAGGATCGCGGGATGGCTGAGACAGACTCAACGCACGCGCTAGCTCCGTACGCCCGGGCACGGGTGGGCGCCGCGATCGCCGACCTGGCGACGTCGGTGGTCGCATACCTGGCGCTCAGCGCGGGCATGTACCTGACCTTCGACACGATCTCGATCTGGCTGACCGTTGCGCTCGCGATCCCCGCCGGCGGGTTCCTGCTGCGCACCTTCATCGTCTTTCACGACTGCGGCCACGGCTCGTTCCTGCCCAGTAAGCGCGCCAACCGCTGGCTCGGCAGGTTCACCGCCCTGCTCGTCTGGCAGCCGTTTGCGAACTGGCGCCACGATCACGCCGTCCATCACGGCACCGCCGGCGACCTGGACCGCCGCGGCCAGGGCGACGTGCCGACCCTGACGGTCGACGAGTACTACGAGCGCCCCTGGCTTTCGCGCCTCGGCTACCGCCTGTTTCGCAACCCGCTGGTGATGTTCGGGGTGGGCCCGATCTGGTCGCTGATGATCGGCCCCCGCCTGAGCTCGCTGGAGAAGCGAAAGCGCCTGCGCAACAGCATCACGCTCACCAACCTCTTGCTCGGCGGCGCGATCACGGGCCTGATCCTGCTGGTCGGCTGGAAGGCGTTCCTGTTCGTCGAGATGATTCCGGCGTTCCTCGCCGCGATGGCCGGCGTCTGGCTGTTCTACGTCCAGCACCAGTTCGAGGACGTCTACTGGGAGAGCTCGGAGCGCTGGAGCTACGACGACGCCGCGCTCCGGGGCAGCTCGTATCTGAAGCTCCCGCAGCCGCTGCAGTTCTTCACCGGCAACATCGGGCTGCACCACGTCCACCACCTGAACGCGCGCATCCCCAACTACAACCTGCAGCGCGCCCACGACGAGAACGAGGTGTTTCACAGCGTCCCCGTGCTCGGCTTCGGCGACGCATTGAAGTGCGTGCGGCTGAAGCTGATCGACACCGACGCCGGCCGCCTCGTCACCTGGGCCGAGGCGCGCGAGATCGCCGACCGCTCGCCCAGGGCGGTGCCCGCGACCGCAGAGATGTAGGTCAGTGCCGGCGCAGGAAGCGCCGGATCGTCTTCGCGGCGGCGCCGTCGTGGTGGATCAGCGAGTCGACGTGTCCGGCGTTGCGGGCCACGAACAGCCGCGAACGGGGAAACAGGTCGGCCGTCCACCTGCCCTCCTGAGGCGTCGTCAGGTTGTCCATCTCGCCCGAGACGACCAGCACCGGCGCCCGCGTGGGCTCGTCGTCGGGTGAGATCGGCTGCTCGTAGACCGCGGTCGGTGCCGGCCAGTTGAGGCACTGCAGGTATCCCTGGTACTCGGAGAGGGCGATCTCGCGGGGCCGAAACGGGCCGAGGTTGTGGGCGTGGCGCCGGATCGCGCGCTCGAGCTCTCGCCTGCGCTCGGACTCCGACGAGGTCTTCTCCCAGATCATCGGGTAGTCGTTGCAGCTCACCGCCAGCTCACTGCCGCGCGCGTACTCCAGCGGATCGCCGCTGGTGACCCGGGAGTAGAGCCGGGTCTCGCGGTTCCAAGGCTTGTCCCGCCCGCGGCGCAACAGCCTGCCGGCACGGTCGAGATCGAGATAGGACTCGGGCGTGCCGTAGGTGGAGCGGCCGAGGCCCCGAATCAGGGGTTCGACCGTCCAGCCCTTGCGGCGCAGGAACCGGGCCAGCGTGTACAGGCGGCCGACGACGTCGCCCGAGCAATCGGGCGAGCGCCGGCAGGCGAGCCTCAGCGAGCGGACCCCGGTGCGGATCAGGCTTCCGTACCACGGCGACTCGCCCTTCGCCGGGTAGGCGGAGTCGAGCACCAGCGCCCGCAGGGTTTCGCCGTGGCGGTAGGCGTAGGACTGGGCCAGGTAGGTGCCGTAGGAGTCCCCGTAGAGCGTGATCCGGTTCAGCCCCAGCGCCTTGCGGACCGCGTTCAGGTCGTCCGCCCCCGCCGACGTGCGGTAGGAGACGAAGCGCTTTCCGAGCTGCCGCGCGCACTCCGCGAGCGTGATCCATTCCGGCCCGAGGCCGTGCTGAAGCTCGGGGCACTTGATCCTCTCCGAGCGCCCGGTTCCGCGCATGTCCACCACCACCAGGTCGCGGCGGCGCAGCAGGTTCTGGAAGAGGTGAACGTAGGCGTTCGCCGTGCCGGTGCTGGCAACGCCCGGCCCGCCCTCCTGGGCGAAGATCGTGCCCAGCGAAGGGCGGTTGTCCCGATCGCGCGTGCGGACCGCGAACGCGATCCGCGTCGTGCCGTAAGACGGGTCGGCGCGCTCGAACGGAACCCGGATCGAGCCGCAGCGAAATCCCGGCGGCTCTGGCACCGCGCCGCAGGGATGCAGCCGCACCCGCTCCGCCGCCGTCGCCGACTGGCTGTCGCAGAGGCCGGCGGCAAGCGCGAAGCACGACAGCAGGCAGGCTGCAGGTGCACGGCCCATCGGCCGCACCCTAGACGTGCGCTGCTGCTATTCCTAGTACTGGCGTGAGCTCCAAGCGCGCGAGCCTGATCGGCATCAATCACGTCGCGCTCGAGGTCGGCGACCTCGAGGCGGCGCTTGAGTGGTACGGGCGCGTGTTCGAGTTCGAGCTGCGCGGCCGGGTCCCAGGGATGGCCTTCCTCGACATGGGCGATCAGTTCATCGCCCTCGCCGAGGGCCGCGAGCAGCCCGCCGACGACGGGCGCCATTTCGGGCTCGTCGTCGACGACCTCGAGGTCGCCAGGCAGGCGCTTGCCGACGCCGGCGCCGAGATCTTGCCGGGCCGCGGGCTCGACTTCCGCGACCCGTGGGGAAACCACATCCAGGTGGTCGAGTACGCGCGGATCCAGTTCTCGAAGACCCCCGCGGTGCTCGAGGGGATGGGAGCGGGCGAGCTGGAGAAAAGCGAGGCGGCGCTCGCCGAGTTGCGCGACAAGGGCCTCGCCTAGCCCGCCCGGCTGTAGACCTCCGGGTTGACGCAGTGCGGCATCGGCTCGCCGGCGAGCCCGGCGAGGAGGTTGTCGACCGCGAGTCGTGCCATCGCCTCGCGGGTGCGGTGAGTGGCCGAGCCGAGGTGGGGGACGACCAGGAGGTTCGGCGCCGCCAGCAGCGGGTGGTCGTCGGGCAGCGGCTCGGGGTCGGTGACGTCGAGCGCTGCGCCCGCGATCCATCCTTCGCGCAGCGCCCGTTCGAGTGCAGCCGTGTCGACGATCGGCCCGCGGGCCGTGTTGACGAGATAGGCGGTCGGCTTCATCGCCTGCAGCGCTCCCTCGCCGATCAGGCCGCGCGTCTCGGCGCTGAGCGGCGCGTGGATGCTGACGAAGTCCGCCCGCGCCAGCAAAGCGGCGAGCCGATCGCCGGCGTCGCGGCCGGCGAACAGCACCTCGCAGTCGAAGCCCTCCAGACGCCGGGCGACCGCCTTGCCGATCCGGCCGGCGCCGACGATCGCCACCGTCGATCCGTGCAGGTCGCGGCCGAGCAGGAACGAGGGCTCCCAGGTTCGCCACTCGCCCGCGCGCACGATCCGCTCGCCCTCGTTGAGGCGGCGCGCGATCGCCAGCATCAGCGCCACGGCCAGGTCGGCGGTCGAGTCGGTCAATACGTCGGGGGTGTTTCCCACCGGGATGCCCCGCGCGGTGGCGGCATCGACGTCGACGTTGTCGGTGCCGACGGCGTAGTTGGAGATCGCCCGCAGCCGCTCGGCCGCGGCGATCAGCTCGGCGTCGACGCTGTCCGTGAGCATGCTCAGCAGCCCCTCCGTGTCGCCGACCGCGGCCACGAGCCGTTCGCGCGGGGGCGGTTCGCGCTCGGGCCAGACCTCGACCTCGTGCTCGGCGCGCAGCCGGTCGAGGTCGGGGCCTGGCAGCTCGCGGGTGACGAAGCATCGAGCCATCGTCAAAAAATAGGCGCCTCAACAGCGGCGCGTCTCGGCTACGCCTCGCAGCGCTGTCACACTCGCGGCGTTGGATCTCGAGCTGCTCGAAGCCACGCTCGCCGCTCGCGGCGAGCCGTCCTACCGCGCCCGGCAGGTGTGGGAGTGGAGCGCCCGCGGGGCGGGCTCCTACGAGGAGATGTCGAACCTGCCCAAGCCCCTGCGCGCCGGCCTCGCGAGCCAGGTTCCGTTCTCGACCCTGGCGGTCGACGGAACCGCGCGCTCGGTGGACGGCACCGAGAAGGCGCTGTTTCGGACGGCTGACGGGCGGCCTGTGGAGGCGGTGCTCATGCGGTATCGCGACCGGCGCCGCTCGCTCTGCCTCTCCAGCCAGTCGGGCTGTCCGCTCACCTGCACCTTCTGCGCCACCGGCGCCATGCGCTTCGGCCGCAATCTGAGCGCATCCGAGATCCTCGACCAGGCGCTTCACTTCCGCCGCGCCGAAGCCGTCGACCACGCCGTATTCATGGGCATGGGGGAGCCGATGATGAACCTCGACGCCGTGCTCGCCGCCTGCGAGCGGCTGCCCGACCTCGGCATCGCGACCTCGCACACCACGATCTCGACCGTCGGCTGGCTGCCGGGGATCGAGCGGCTCGCCGGCGAAGGCCCGCGAGTGCGGCTGGCCCTGTCGCTGCACGCGCCCGACGACGCGCTGCGCTCCGAGCTGATGCCGGTCAACGAGCGCTACCCGCTCACCGAGGTGCTGCAGGCGTGCCTCGCCTGGCGGGTGGCACGGCGGCGGCGGGTCTACGTCGAGTACCTGATGCTCGCCGGCGTCAACGACCGGCCCGAACAGGCCTCGGCGCTCGCCGACCTGCTTCGCCCGCACGACGCGTTCAAGGTCAACCTGATCCCGTACAACCCGACCGGCAGCGACTTCGAAGGGTCCGGTCGCGAGGCGATCGCGGCGTTTCGCGAGCGCCTGGTCGAGCGCGGGGTTCCGGCGACGGTGCGGCTCACCCGCGGCCGCGACATCGCCGCCGCCTGCGGTCAGCTCGCCGCAGCGGCCAATTGACGACGCCCATACGGGTTTCTACGGAATGAATTCGCGGAGCGCTGCCGATGCGCGGGGCCCGTCCGGGCGCGATCCTCACTACACGATGGAAAGGGTGCAGATCCTCGAAGCGCTCGACGAGCTGGTCTCGCTGGATCGAGATCAGCGTTCAGAGCTGGAGGTGCTCGCGCAGTCGACCACTGTCGCGGAACGCCACCTCGAGGCTGCACTCGATCGGGGAGATACGACGGCAATCGGTGCGGCGGCGCGTCGCGGCAGTCTCACGGACGAGGAGCATGCGGTGGTCCGCTTCGGCATTTGTGGCCTGCGGGCGCTCGTGCAGGGAATGGAGTCCCGAGGCGAGGCGCCGCCCACCGAGGTCGTCGATGCACTCTCCGACATCGAAAGCTGGGCGCTGCCGCGGATCGACCAGTACGAGGCGGAGCGCCTCGGCGCGGTCCGCGGCCTCATCGAGGCCTGCGAGGCGGCAGCCGAGTCGCGGCGCTGTTGAGCCGCCTTATCTGAGGCGGCCGCCGTCTAGTCCTCGTCGTAGTCCAGGAGGTCCTCGGCATCGGAGGCGCTTCCCGGCGGTACCCGCAGCGCGATGTCGCCGCGCCCCCACTCGTCCAGCGGCCAGTCGGCTGTGAGCACGGCCTCCATGCCCTGGTCGGTCAGCGCCTGGCGAAAGGCGCGCGCCGTCTCGAGCTCCTCGAAGTCGCGCACCACGTCCCAGTCGTCATATGCGGCGTCGCCCACGCGCAGCTCGTCGAGCCCGTCGGCATGTAGCTCGCCCCCGGCGGCGCTCCAGATCCTGCCGATTCGGTCGCGAAACCCCATCGATCAGCTCGGGACCGGCGTCAGCCGGACGACCGGGATCAGGCGGTCCCCGGCGCGCTGCTGGTAGACGCGGTAGCCGGCGTAGACCTCACACGCCAGATGCCACGCTCGCTCGCGCTCGGGTCCCGGCTCGATCGTCTTCGCCGTGTAGCGACGCTCTTCGCCGCGGGCCGTGAACGTGACGCCCGGGTTGGCGACCACGTTGTGGTACCAGCCAGGGTGCTTGACGTCGCCGCCGCGCGAGGCGACGAGCAGAACGTCCTCTCCGTCGCGGGCATACGTCAGCGGCGTCTCGCGCACCCGGCCGGACTTGGCGCCCTTCACCCGCAGGACGCCGACGCGGCGCAGGCCGGAGCTGGTCAGCCGTCCGCCGCTCAGCCGCATCAGCGGCCGGTCGATCCGCGGGGCGACGTTGATGTACCACCAAGCGCCGGGCCGCGAGGCGACGATCGCCTCGGCGATGCGCTCGAAGCGGGTGCGCTTGCGCGGCATGAGCTCCTCGCCTGAGCGCTCCATCGGCCAAGCCTAGACTCCGGCGCCGATGAGGTGGCAGCGCCGCAAGGGCCGCAAGGGCCGCGACGTTGATCGACATCCGCGGTGCGTCGCCGGGGCCATCGGGCGGGGGCCCGGGCGGCGGCCTGCCGATCCCCGGCGGCGTCGCCGGGCTCGGGGGCGGCGCCGGGATCGTCGTGCTGATCGTCATCGTCGCGATCCAGGTGCTCGGCGGCGGCGGGGCGACCGGGTTCGACTTCGGGCCCGCGTTCGGCGGCGGTGCACAGGCGCCTGGGGCCGAGAATCCGGCGCCGATTCCGCGTGAGGAGGATCCTCAGGTCGATCTCAAGGACTTCTCCAGCTACGTGTTCACCGACGCGCAGGACACGTGGTCGAAGATCTTCGACGATGAGGGGGAGAGCTATGACCGCGCCGAGCTGGTCCTCTACGACGGGGCGGTCAGCACCGGCGGCTGCGGCGACGCCACCTCGGCGGTCGGCCCGTTCTACTGCCCGGCCGACTCGCGCGTGTATCTCGACCTCAGCTTCTACGAGGACATGAGCCGCCAGCTCGGCGCACCGGGCGACTTCGCCTGGGCGTACGTGATCGCCCACGAGATCGGCCACCACGTCCAGAACCTCAAGGGCACGGACGACCAGGTCGCGGCGGCGGAAAACGACGATCCCGACAGCGCCAACGAGCTGTCGGTGCGGCTCGAGCTTCAGGCCGACTGCTACTCGGGCGTCTGGGCGGCGACCGTGTTCGCCGAGGGCGAGCTCGAGGCGGGCGACCTCGATGAGGCGTTCACGGCCGCCGAGGCCGTCGGCGACGACCGTCTGCAGAGTCAGGCCGGCCAGCGGATCGACCCCGACAGCTTCACCCACGGCACCTCCGAGCAGCGGCGGACCTGGTTCGAGAACGGCTACGAGTCCGGCGACCCCGGCGACTGTGACACGTTCTCCCCGGACGAGGTCTAGAGGTTTAGGATCGGCTCGTGGGCCTCTTCGACTTCTTCAAGCGAAGGCGTGAGCGCGAGAGCGCGGTGCAGCTGTCCGCTGGCACCGAGCCCGTCGTCGGTCAGCAGGTAGGGGGAGGGGAGTTCGACGTCAGCTCCCTGAACCTGCAGGGACCGGGGACGCTGGAGGGGCTCGAGGCGCTCGCCCAGCTCGGCCCGATGATCCAGAAGGCGATCGCCGAGGGCAACGTGACGATCGAGCAGGGCGAGAGTCAGGCGATCGACATGCGCGGGACCGGCCTGCGCGAGGAGATCATGGGGATCATGAGCCAGCACGACATCGACCCCCAGACGGCAAGCGCCGGCGAGAACATCGACGCGAGCGCCTACGGCGACATGCAGAAGCAGATCCTCGACGCCCTCGCCAAGCGAGGCATCGACCCGAACGCGAGCGGCTCGAGCGTCGACTTCCAGGTCAAGCCCGACGACGACTGAGCCCGGCGCGGCTAGTCGCTGAGCTCGACGCGCTCGATGACCTGCGGCTCGACGGGGCGGTCGCCGGCGCCGGTGGGCGTGGCCTCGATCGCGTCGACGGCGTCCATGCCGCCGGTGACCTGGCCGAAGACGGTGTGCTTGCCGTCGAGCCATGGGGCCTCGGCGGTGGTGACGATGAAGAACTGCGACCCGTTCGTGTTCGGGCCCGAGTTCGCCATCGCGAGCGCGCCGCGAGCGACCTTGTGCTGGTTGAACTCGTCCTCGAACGTGTAACCCGGGCCGCCGGTTCCGGTGCCCTCCGGGCAGCCGCCCTGGATCATGAAGTCGCTGATCACGCGGTGAAAGACGAGCCCGTCGTAGAACCCGTCGCCGGCCAGCTTGCGGAAGTTCTCGACCGTCTTCGGCGCGTCCTCGTCGAAGAGCTCGACCTCGATCTGCCCGGCGTTTGTGTGAAGCGTGGCGTTCGACACGGATCGGCACTCTAGCGGCCCGTATCCTGAGCACAGGATGCGCTGCCCATCGTGCGGCAACGTCAATCGTCCCGAAGCGCGCTTCTGCGACTCGTGCGGGTCGGCGCTCGAGGCTGCGTCGCCCGAGCAACAGCGGCCGGAGCAAGTGGCGCCGGACCGGGAGACGGTTGGCCGCTACGTCATCGACGAGTTCCTCGGGCGCAGCGGGCGCAAGCGGGTCTACAAGGCGCGCGATCCCGAGGCCGGCGATCGCGAGGTCGCGGTGGCCGTGTTCGAGACCGAGGGGATCGAGGAGACCGTGCTCGCGCGTGCGCGGCGCGAGACGCAGGCGATGGGAAAGTTGGGCGAGCACGCGCACATCGTCCGCGTGCTCGACTCCGGCGAGGAGGACCGCACGCCGTACATCGTCAGCGAATACGCGGGTGGCGGCGACCTGGCGAGCACGCTCGAGGAATGCGACGGCCGGCGGCTGGAGATCGAGCGGGCGATCCAGATCGCGATCGACGTCTGCCGCGCACTCGAGCACGCGCATTCGCGCGGGATCATCCACCGCGATCTCAAGCCGGCCAACGTCTGGCTCGACGAGGACGGCTCGGCGCGACTCGGTGACTTCGGCCTCGCGACCACCGATCGGCGCTCGCGCGCCGCGATCGAGGGCATGCTCGTCGGCACGGTCGCCTACCTGCCGCCCGAGCAGGCGCTCGGACGCAGCGCCGACCCGCGCTCCGACCTCTACTCGCTCGGCGCGATGCTCTACGAGCTGCTCACCGGCGAGCCGCCGTTCCCCGGCGAGGACGCGGTCGCGATCATCGGCCAGCACCTGACCGCCCAGCCGGTGGCGCCGTCGCGACACCGAGCCGAGATCCCGCACGCGCTCGACCGGGTGGTGCTGGACCTGCTCGCCAAGACGCCGGACGAACGGCCCGCGGGAGCTGCCTCCGCCAGACGCGCGCTCGAGGCCGCGGCGGAGGCGGGTGACGAGCCCGAGATCGAGGAGGCGGAGAATCCGCTCGAGGCGCTGGCCGGGGGCGTGTTCGTCGGCCGCGACCGCGAGCTCGATCAGATGCGCGCCGCGCTCGAGGATGCACTGGGCGGCGAGGGCCGCCTGCTGCTGGTCAGCGGCGATCCCGGGATCGGCAAGACCCGCACCGTCGAACAGCTCGGGACCTACGCCGGAGTCCGGGGTGCGCGTGTGCTCTGGGGACGTTGCCACGAGACCGACGGCGCGCCGCCTTACTGGCCGTGGTCGGAGGCGATTCGCGGTTATGTCCGTGAGGCCGACCCGGTCGGGCTGCGCTGGCAGCTCGGCAGCCGGGCGGCCGACGTGGCGCAGATCGTGCCCGAGCTGCGCGACCGCCTCGGGGATCTCGGCGAGCCCCCGCCGATGGACTCCGAGCAGGCCCGCTTCAGGATCTTCGACTCGCTCGCCGGCTTCCTCGCCGGGGCGTCCCAGTCGCGACCGCTCATGCTGGTCCTCGACGACCTGCACTGGGCGGACGAGCCCTCGCTGCTGCTGCTTCGCTTCGTCGCCAGGCGCCTCGCCGGCACGGGCCTCCTGATCGTCGGCAGCTACCGCGATGTCGAGCTCGGACGCCACCATTCGCTCGCCGGCACGCTCACCGATCTGGCCGGTGTGGATGGAACCCGGCGGGTCGCGCTGGGCGGTCTCGACGAGCAGGGGATCGCGAGCTACATCGAGCTCACGGCGGGCGTCGAGCGACCACCGCCCGATCTCACAGGAGCGATTCGCGAGCAGACCGGCGGCAACCCGTTCTTCATCGGCGAGGTCGTACGTCTGATGGCGGCCGAGGGGCGGCTCGGCCCCGACCAGGCCCGGGTCGAGGTGGCGATCCCGCAGGGCGTGCGCGAGGTGGTCGGCCGGCGTCTGGACCGCCTGTCCGACGCAGCCAACGAGATCCTGCGGATGGCGGCGATCCAGGGTCGCAGCTTCCGCCTCTCCGTTCTCGACGAGGTCTGCGAGCGCTCGCCAGAGGAGATCGCGGCTGCGCTCCGCGAGGCGATCGACGCCCGGCTGATCGCCGAGTCGGGCGAGGAGCCCGGCAGCTACGCCTTCGCCCACGCGATCGTCCGCGAGACCCTGCACGCCGAGATCCCATCGGCGCGCCGGGCCTCGGTGCACCTGGAGATCGGCGAGGCGATCGAGAGGACATGCACGGAGGCCGACGACCATCTCGGCGAGCTGGCGCACCACTTCCTCGAGGCGGGCGCCGCCGGAGGCACCGAGCGCGCGGTCGACTACGCCACCCGGGCCGCGCGACAGGCGTCGGCGGGTCTCGCCTACGAGGAGGCGGCGAGCCTCTACGCGAAGGCGCTGGAGGCGCTCGACCTCGCCGGCGCAGGCGACTCCGAACGCCGGCTGGAGCTGCTGCTCGCGCTCGGCGCAGCGCAGACGCGCGCCGCGCGGGGACCGGAGGCGAGGGTGTCGCTGGAGCGGGCGTCGAACCTCGCCCGCGAGCTCGGCCGCCCGGAGGAGCTCGCGCGCGCCGCCCTCGCGATCTGCCTGCTCTCGGAAGCCGGCCGGCTGGACGAACCCCTGATCGCCCTGCTCGAGGAGGCGCTGGAGGCGGTCGGCGAGGAGGACTCGCCGCTGCGCTCGCAGCTGCTCAGCGGTCTCGCTCAGGAGCTCTACTGGGTCGATGCCGCCGGACGCTCGGACGAGCTCGGGCTGGAGGCGCTCGAGATGGCGCGACGGGTGGGTGACCCGCAATCCGAGGCGCTGGCGCTGATCCGCCGTCAGTTCACCGGCGGGGTGGGCCACGAGGAGACGCAGCGCCGGCTGCGGGAGAGCCGCGAGCTGCACGACCTCGCCAAGCGGCTGGGCAACCTCGAGCTCGAGGTGCGGGCGCACGTATACCGGCTGCGCGACCGCCTCGAGCTCGGCGACATCCGCGGCGTCGACGCGGAGCTGGCGGCGTACGAGCGGCTCGCCCAGGAGCTGCGCCAGCCGTCGTTCCTCTGGCACATCCCGCTGCTGCGCGGCATGAGGGCGCTGATCGACGGGCGCTTTGCCGACTGTGAGGCGCTCGCGGCGGAAGCGCTCGCCGGCGGAGAACGGGCCCAGGAGCCGGTGGCGACGATGTTCTACGCGACGCAGATCGTGCAGCTGCGCCGGCTGCGGCGCAACCCGGACGATCTGGCCCTGACCGAGCAGGCACTCGTCCAGCTCGGCCAGCTCGCCGAGCAGTATCCGGCGATCCCGGCATGGCGCTGCTCGCTCGCCGCGGCTCACGCCGAGCTGCAGAACACAGGTGAGGCCCGGGCCGTGTTCGAGCAGCTCGCGGCGGAGGACTTCGTAGACCTGCCGTACGACACGCAGTGGGTGATCTCGCTCAGCCTGCTCGCCGAGACGGCCACGTTCCTCGGCGACGTGCCGCGGTCGGAGCAGCTGTACGAGCTGCTCAGCCCGTACGACGGGATGACGATCGTCGCCGGGCGAGCCGCCGCCTGTTACGGGCCGGTGGCGCGGGTGCTCGGCATCCTCGCGGCCACCGCCGGCCGCCACGAGGAGGCCAACCGCCACCTCTCCGAGGGCCTCGCGCTGAGCGAGCGGATGGGTGACCGGCCGATGAAGGCGCGTGCTCAGTTCGAGCTCGGCCGGTTGCTACTCGAGCGCGGTGACAGAGAGCGCGGGCTCGAGCTGCTCGGCACCGCGCTCGAGGGAGCGCAGGAGATCGGCATGGTCGGGCTCACCGAGGAGGCGCTGGCGGCGCGCCTGGAGGCGCAGGGACTGAGCGGCCTCGACACGACAACGTCGATCGACTTCATGATCGAGGCCGTCGCCTCCGAACGCCCCGACATCGCCGCCCACGCGGCGCCCGACGGCAAGGTGACGATCCTGTTCTCAGACATCGAGAACTCGACGCTGATGACCGAGCGGCTGGGCGACCAGCGCTGGCTCGAGGTCCTGCGTGCCCACAACGCTCTGTTTCGCCGACTCGTCTCGGCGCACGGCGGCTCCGAGGTCAAGAACCAGGGTGACGGGTTCATGCTCGTCTTCCCCGACTCGCGCAGGGCGGTCGAGTGCGCGATCGCGATCCAGCGCGAGCTGGCCGACCACGACCTGGTCCAGGGCGAGCGGCTGCGGGTGCGGATGGGGATGCACGCGGGCGAGGCGATCCGCGAGGAGGGCGACTTCTTCGGCCGCAGCGTGATCCTCGCCGCCCGCATCGCCGCGCAGGCGAGCGGCGGCGAGATCCTCGTCTCCGAGGACCTCAAGCGCCGCGCGGAGGCAAACGGCGACCGCGACAACGCGGGCGGCCCCGGCTTCGACGCCGGGCGCGAGATCGAGCTCAAGGGCCTCGCCGGCACCCACCGCGTCTACCGTGCCGACTGGGAGCAGGCCGTGCCTGCATAAATCGGCGCGCCCGACCCTCAGCCGGGTTAGGGTGGACCTACTCATGGCTGCAGGAGGGCGTTGGAGGCGGCGGTTGCTGTGGGGGTTCGTCGCCATGCTCTGTCTCTCACTGCCGGCGGTGGCGTTCGCGGCGTTCCCCGGCACGGACCCCGCCGAGAGCCCGCGGGCAAACACGCCCAATGACACGAACTTCGACCGTTGCGAGGGCGACGACCCCGAGCCGCCGACCGAGCCGACGGACGACGATCCGTGCAGCACGTACTTCGAGGAGGACTTCCGCCTCTTCGGGTTCAACCCCGACACGGCATTCATGGCCCCGGGCGTGCGGACGATGTACGCGGACTGCGCCCAACTGGACCAGCAGGGAAAGGACGCCAACGTCGCTGCCGGCGACCCGCAGTGCGCCCAGCTCGCCGGGATTCGCGCCGACACGGCCTGGAAGTACTCCACCGGGGACCCCGAGACGGTGATCGCCATTCTCGACACGGGGATCCGCTGGCAGGAACGTGAGCTGGTCGACAAGGTCCACCTCAACGACGCCGAGCTCCCGGTCCCGCAGCTCGCGAACGGCTCCAACTGCGGCGCCGACGACTGCAATTCCGACGGCGCCTTCAACGTCCGTGACTTCGTCAACGACCCGCGCGTCTCGATCGGCGGCGGCGACAGCGAGTCCGACGACATCCTCGACGCATCCGACCTGATCGCCCGTTTCTCCGACAGCTCCGACGCCGACTCCAACGGCTACGTCGACGACATCGCCGGCTGGGACTTTTTCGACGACGACAACGACCCGTTCGACGCGTCGAGCTGCTGCAGCGCTGACGGGCACGGCAGCGATCGCGCCCAGGAAGCCGCCGGAGCGACGAACAACGAGGCCGGCAGCCCCGGCATCTGTCCCCAGTGCCAGGTGATGCCGCTGCGCGTCTGGGACACATTCGTCGTCCCCGGCGACAACTTCGCGATGGGCACCGTCTACGCGACCGAGAACGGCGCCGCGGTGGTCGAGGGCGCGGTCGGTGGGCTCACCAACACCGCCTTCGGCCGCAGCGCCTTCACCTACGCCGACGAGCACGGCGTCGCGCTGACGCTCGTCTCGAGCGACATCAACTCGGCCAACCACAACTACCCGACCAACTACAACGAGGCGATCTATGTCGGCGGTTCGCTCCCCGACACGGCACCCAACGACACCTGCACCGGGCCGGGGGGCCTGCCCGGCATCGGCGACTTCCCCGATCCCCCCGAGGACTTCACCGACGGCTGCAACGAGCTGCTCGGCATCCTCGCGGGCTCGCCATTCCCGGTGGTTCCCACCCTGCAGCCGATCACGACGAGCTTCTTCCGCAACGCCAACCTGACGCAATACGGCGGCAAGGCCGACATCGTCCTCGTCGGCTCGACCGGCTCACAGAACACCAGTCAGGCCTCAGGGGCCGCGGGGCTGCTTGCGTCCTACGGGCGCGAGGAGCTGGCAGCGCCGCTCTCGGGCAACGAGATCCGACAGCTGCTGACGATGACGGCGGAGGACGTGCTGGCGCTCAACACCGGCACGATCGGAGCCGCCGACAAGGCCAGCGTCGGCTGGGACACTCACTTCGGCTACGGGCGCGTCAATCTCGCAGGGGCGATGGCGAGGATCGAAACCGACCGGATCCCGCCTGAGGCCCAGATCAACACCCCCGACTGGTTCGCTCCGGTCGACGTAGATCGCCTCCCAGCCTCCGGGCTGGAGGTGACCGGCCACGTCGCCGCACCGCACTTTCCGGGCGCCGGCGACGGGATCGAGGCCTGGGAGCTCGAGTACGCCTGCGGTCAGGACGCGCTCGACGCGACCGACCCGCTGCAGCCCACTCGCGACGCGTTCGACAAGCACCCACCGCTGGCCACGGGCACGGCGCCGGTCGACGGCCCGCTGGGGACGATCCCCAAGGCGCTGCTCGTCGACCTCGGCGCCACCTGCGACGGCTCGGTCGCCAACGACCCGGGCCGGCCCGCGGGCAGTAACGCGGAGGCGTGGCCGGCCAATCCGTACCCGTCGCCCGACCCCGAGCGCCATGCCGTCCAGCTGCGGCTCACGGTCCATGAGCAGGGCGACGCGGCCAACATCGGCCGCTACCGGAAGACGATCTTCCCGTACGCCGACGATGGCAACCTTGCCGGCTGGCCGCGTCCGCTGGGCTCGGGCAGCGACGCGGTAAAGCTCGTCAGCGGCTCCGGCGGCGAGGTCTCGCCGCGGCTCTACGACGTCGACGGCGACAACGAGCTCGACGTGATCCAGGCGACTTCGAGCGGCGAGATCGCCGCGTTGCACGCGGACGGAACCCCGGTGGCGAGCTTCAACGGCGGCCAGCCGGTGAGCACCGACCGCTATCTGCTCGAGCAGAACCACCCGGTGCCGGGCGCGGTGGTGACTCCGCACGAATCGCCGCGGGTGCCTGCGATCGGCGACGTCGACGGCGACCGCGAAGCGGAGATCGTCGTGACGGCGGGTGAGCACGTCTACGTCTGGGCGCTCGACGGCACGCGGGAGTTGAAGGTGCGCCTGGACCCGGCCCTCTCGGAGCCGTGCAAGCCCGGAAACTCGAAGCCGTGCTTCGGCGCCGGCCAGCGCGCGATCACCTCGGAGAACCACATCAAGCGCGGGTTCTTCGGCTCACCCGCACTCGCCGATCTAGACGGCGACGGTGAGCTCGAGATCGTCGCCACCGCGCTGGACCAGCACGTGTACGCATTCGACGGTCAGAGCGGCGCCGACATCCCGGGATTCCCGGTAAAGCTCGAAAGCGACGGCGCCGCGGGGGCCGAGATCGTCACCTCGCCGGCCATCGCCAACCTCGACGGCGACTCCGACAACGGCCCCGAGATCATCGCCGCGAGCAACGAGGTGATCCCCGGCGACCCGGCGTTTCCGACCTCGCTGTTCGAGCTGACCAGCGCCTTCCTGGGCTCGGCCACCGGGTCGAACCCGGTGTACGCCGTCCACGCCAACGGCGGCATCGTCGACGGCTGGCCGGTCACCGTGGGGGTCGCGGCCGGCGACCTGCTGCCGCTGGTCCTTCCGGGCCACGACTCGGCGGTCCTCGACGCCGACGGCGACGGTGACGACGAGGTCTCGGTCTCGGCGGCGACCTCGGTGATGCCGGGTGGAGCCCGGCTCGTCGACGGCGACGGGACGAGCATCCAGGACTACGAGAACGGCGCGCCGAACACCCTCGACCAGGGGCCGATTCTCAACCTCGCCGACTACCAGTCGGTCGGCGACCTGCTGGGAGCTGGGCTCCCGGCTGTGTTCAAGGGCGGCCTGACGCTCAACGGCGCGGCCAACCTCCTGGCGGTGAACCAGAACCTGCCCTTCAGCCACGTCGAGCAGGCGTGGGAGCCGCAGTCCGGGACGGCGCTGGCCGGCTTCCCACGCGCGACAGACGACTTCCAGCTGCTCTCCCAGGCCTCGATCGCGCGGGTCGCCGGCACCGGCCCCGGGCGCCAGGTGCTGGTCGGCACCGGGCTCTACAACCTGCATGCCTATGGAACCGGAGGCCAGGACGCCGCCGGTTGGCCCAAGTTCACGGGCGGCTGGATCCAGTCGACCCCGGCGATCGGCGATGCCGACGGCGACGGCAACCTGGACGTGACCGCGCTGACCAGGGAGGGCTGGTCCTTTCTCTGGGACACAGACGTCGATGCCTGCGACGGCTCGAACGAGGAGTGGTGGACCTATCACCACGACGAGCACTCAACCGCCAACTACGGCAGCGACGGGCGGCCCCCCGGGACAGTCGGCGACCTGACCGCGGTCGCCGGCGCCGCCGGCGCGGCTGATCTGAGCTGGACCGCGCCCGGCGACGACTGGCTCTGCGGCGAGGCCGATCACTACGAGGTCGTCGTCGGCTCCGAGCCGATCTCCTCGCCCGGCGACGGCAGCGTGGTCGCAGATGCGGACGCCGGCGGTCCCGCGGGCACCGCCGAGGCCGTCTCGCTGACTTCCGCACAGATCGCCGGCAAGACCCATGCCGCGGTGCTCTATCGCGACGAGGCCGGCAACTGGGGCCTCGTGAAGAGCATCGCGCTGCCCACCTCCGGCGGCGGCGGCGGAGGCGGCGGCTCGGGCGGTGGCGGAAGCGGCGGCGGCGGACCCTACGAGGACTGCGCCAACGCGATCACCGGCACCGCCGACAAGGACAGCTTGAAGGGCACCGGCGCCGACGACCGAATCCGCGGCCGCGGCGGCGGCGACCGGATCAAGGGCCGCGGCGGCGACGACTGCCTCTCGGGCCAGCGCGGCGAG
>DAIRGH010000140.1:0-5916 GCA_036794585.1 Solirubrobacterales bacterium
GACGAGCGCGAGCAGACGCTCAACCAGATCCTCACCGAGATGGACGGCTTCGAGGCCGACACGAACGTGATCGTCCTCGGCGCCACCAACCGGCCCGAGATCCTCGACCAGGCGCTGCTGCGCCCCGGACGGTTCGACCGGCGCATCGCCGTCAACCCGCCCGACCGCAACGGCCGGGTCGAGATCCTCAAGATCCACAGCCGGTCGGTGCCGCTGGCGCCCGACGTCGACCTCGACCGCATCGCCGCCTCGACCCCTGGCGCGACCGGAGCCGACCTTGCGCTCCTGGTCAACGAGGCGGCGCTGTTCGCCGCGCGGCGGGACCACGCCGCGGTGGAGCAGCGCGACTTCACCGACGCGCTCGAGAAGATCCTGCTCGGCACCGAGCGCCAGGTGGTGATGACCGACGCCGATCGGCAGCGCACCGCCTATCACGAGTCCGGACACGCCCTGGTCGGCATGCTCACCCCGGGCGCCGACCCCGTACGCAAGGTCTCGATCATCCCCCGCGGCCAGGCGCTGGGCGTCACGCTCGCCACGCCCGAGACCGACCGTTTCAGCTACGCCCGCGACGACCTGATCGCGAAGATCAAGGTCGCGCTCGGCGGCCGCGCGGCCGAGCAGGTCGTCTTCGGCGACGTCACCACGGGCGCCGAGTCGGACATCCAGAACCTCACTCAGGTCGCCCGCGGCATGGTTGGCCGCTGGGGGATGAGCGACCTGGTCGGGCCGATCGCCGTCACCGACGGCCGCCAGGACGGCTTGTTGCTGCCCGGAGCGATGCCCGCTTCGCCGCCGACCCAGCAGCTGGTCGACGAAGAGGTCCGGAGGATCGTCGACGGCGCCGAGGAGGAGGTGATCGCACTGCTCGAGCGCGAGCGCGAGCGGCTGGAGGCGCTGGCCCGGGCGCTGCTGGAGCGCGAGACGCTCGACCAGCCGGACGCTTACGAGGTCGCGGGCGTGCCACTATCCGGGGCCCAGCCGGCCGAACGACCGGCCGCGTCATGACCGCCACCTTCTACGCCGGAGTCCTCTACCGCGACGCCGACGCGGGGATGAAGTGGCTGCAGGAGGTGCTCGGGTGCGAGCCTCGCGAGGCCCACCGCGACGACGACGGCAACGTCGTCCACGCCGAGCTCGTCTTCGACGGCGCGATCGTGATGGTGGGCACGGCGGGCGTGGGCCGGGAGCCGTTCCGCAGCCTGCCCGCAGGAGGCCGCCTCCTCTACTGCGCCGTCGACGACGTCGACTCGCTCTACGAGCGCGTGCGCGAAGCCGGCGGCGACATCGCGCTGGAGATCACCGACACCGACTACGGCTCGCGCGACTTCACCGTCCGCGACCCCGAGGGCAATCTCTGGGCTTTCGGGACCTACCGTCCGCAGGTCGCCGAGGACTAGGACGGGCCGGCGCCGCGCACGGTGCGCCACGAGTCCCAGGTGATCTTGAGGATCACCGCGGTGATGCCGAGTCCGATCAGCGGGTCCGCTGCCGGCATGCCAACGGCGATTGCCGCGGCGCTCGCGACCACCGCAAGGCTCACATAGGCATCGGCCCGCGCGTGGTCGCCGTCAGCGACCAAGGCCGCGCTGTTGAGACGGCGACCGGCCCGGGTTCGGATGCCGGCGGCGATCCGGTTGCCCCCGTACCCGATCACGCCCGCGAGAGCCAGGGCCGTGAGGTGGTCGGGCGTCTGCGGATCGACGAGGCGCAGCACGGCCTCGATCCCAGCGACGCAGGCGGAGAGGAAGATCGCCGCGACCACGAACAGGCCCGCGACCCGCTCGGCGCGCTGGGAGCGCAGCAGGAACGCGACCGCTAGTGGAATCGCGGTCGCCGCGTCGCCGAAGTTGTGGATCAGGTCGGCGAGCAGCGCGATGCTGCCGGTGAGCGCGAAGACCAGCACCTGGGCGAGCGCCGTGGCGGTGAGGATCGCCAGCGAGAGACCGACGGCACGCAGACCCTCCCGCGACCGCTTGACGCTCTCGTCGACGAGACCGTGGGCATGACCGTGGTCGCCGGCGTGAACGTGCGGTCCGCTGAACGGGTGCTCGTGGACGAGCTCGCCGTGGCGGTGGCGATTGCCGCCGAGCGGCTGGAACGGAAGCGAGGCGGCGGCGGCCATTTCCGCTCCGATGCTAGTGACAATCGCTGGAGGCTGTGCGAACATATGTTCGTGACAAGCGAGGCGACGATCCTGCATGCGGACGTCGATTCGTTTTTCGCCTCGGTCGAGCAGCGCGAGGATCCGTCGCTGCGCGGCAGGCCGGTGATCGTCGGCCCCGGGGTGGTGATGGCGGCGAGCTACGAGGCGAAGGCGCGCGGCGTGCGATCGGCGATGGGCGCGGCGCAGGCCCGGCGCCTGTGCCCGGAGGCGGTGTTCGTCTCGCCTCACTTCGACGCCTACGTCGCCGCCAGCAAGGAGCTGTTCGCGGTGTTCGAGGAGACGGCGCCGCGGGTCGAGGGCATGTCGCTGGAGGAGGCGTTCCTCGACGTCAGCGGGCTGGAGCTGATCTCGGGGTCGCCTCGCCGGATCGCCCAGCAGCTGCGGCGCCGGGTCCGCGAGGATCTGCAGCTGCCGATCTCGGTTGGGGTGGCGAGGACGAAGGTGGTCGCCAAGGTTGCAAGCGCGGCCGCGAAGCCGGACGGCCTGCTGGTGATCCCGGCCGGCCGCGAGCTCGAGTTCCTTCACCCGCTGCCTGTGGACAGGCTCTGGGGGGTGGGCGCCGTGACCGCGCGCAAGCTCGCGCGGTGGAACATCGCGACCATCGGCGACATCGCCGAGCGTCCCGAGGACGAGCTCGTCTCGCTGCTCGGACCGGCGTCGGGGCGTCACCTCCACGCGATCTCGCGGGGTCTCGATCCGCGCCGGGTGAGAGCGGGGCGCCGGCGCCGCTCGATCGGCTCGCAGTCGGCGCTCGGGCGCAGGCCGCACTCCGCCGAGTCGCTCGACCGTGTCCTGATCGCGATCGTCGAGAGGGTCACCGGCCGCATGCGCGCCAAGGGACGCGCCGGCCGCACGATCATCCTCCGGCTGCGCTTCGGCGACTTCTCGCGCGCCACACGCTCACGCACGCTCGCCAACCCGACCGCGGCGACCGCAACCGTGTTGGCGACCGCGCGGTCTCTGTTGCGCGCGGCGATGCCGGCGATCGCCAAACGCGGCATCACCCTGATCGGGCTCACCGTCGCCAATCTGAACGGCGGCGGAGCGATCCAGCTCGAGTTACCGCTCGAGGCTCGGAGCGGAAGCCGGCTTGACGCCGCGCTCGACGAGATCCGCGAGCGGTTCGGATCGAAGGCGGTTGTCCGAGCGGCGCTTATAGGATCGCGGCGTTGAAGCTCAAGCTCCTGACCGCCACGCTCGCCCTCTTACTCATCACTGCCGCTCTGGCATTCGCTGCGAAGCCGGTCGACTCGAAGACCTCGCTCGTCCTCGGACCGCAGCCGGGCAAGTTCGCCGGCGCTGTCACGGCTGACGACCCCGAGTGCGTCTCGGGCCGCAAGGTCTTGGTCTACCGGATCGTCCCGGGTCCCAAGGAGCGCGTCGCCAAGGACTTCAGCGACATCAACGGGCTCTGGAAGCGCCAGACGGAGGAGGCAAGCGGCACCTGGTTCGCGAAGCTCAAGCCCGAGCGCCGGGGCGGCCTGTACTGCAAGGGCGACAAGTCGCCCCAGCGCTCAGCCGGCTGACTTACGTCCGTTACTTCGGCTGCGGAACGATGCGGATGTAGGGCTTCGGGCTCTCCCAGCCGTCCGGGTACTTCTCCTTCGCCTCGTCGTCGGAGACCGAGCCGGCGATGATCACGTCGTCGCCCTGCTGCCAGTTGACCGGCGTCGCGACCTTGTGGTTCGCGGTCAGCTGCAGCGAGTCGATCACCCGCAGGACCTCGTCGAAGTTGCGCCCGGTGGTCATCGGATAGACCAGGACCAGCTTCACCTTCTTGTCGGGGCCGACGACCACGACGTTGCGCACGGTCTGGTTGTCGGCCGGGGTGCGGTCGGCTGGATCGCCCTCGGTCTCGGCCGGGAGCATGCCGTAGAGCTTCGAGACCTTGAAGTCGGAGTCGCCGATGATCGGGTAGTTCGGCGCCTGACCCTGGGTCTCCTCGATGTCCTTCGCCCAGTCCTCGTGCTTGTCGGTCGGATCGACCGAGAGGCCGATGACCTTCACGTTGCGCGACTCGAAGTCGGGCTTGATCTTCGCCATGTAGCCGAGCTCGGTCGTGCAGACCGGAGTGAAGTCCTTGGGGTGTGAGAAGAGCACCGCCCAGCTGTCGCCGATCCAGTCGTGAAAGCTGATCGTGCCCTCGGTGGTCTCTGCCTCGAAATCAGGCGCTGTGTCGCCGATCGTGAGTGCCATGTGGGGTCCTCCTTGTGAAGTGGCGATACTGAATCTATCGCTCAGGCCGAGCCGGGCCGAGCTGCGGCTGCTCAGGCTGCGAGCTCTGCTGAGGTGCTCGGCAGCTCCGGCGCCAAGCGCTTCACGGCCCAGCCCTCGAGCGCGCCGACGACGCCGGCGAGCTCGCGGCCGCTCTCGGTGAGCCGGTACTCCGAGGCGTTGGCGCGGGCGGGCGACGGAACCCGCTCGACGATCCCGTAGGCCAGGAGCATGTGCAGCCGGCGCATCAGCATCTTGCTGGAGATGCCGAGTCCGTCGCGCAGGCCGTTGAAGCGATGGACGCCGCTCTCAAGCTCGCGGATGATCGCCAGGTTCCACTTCGCGCCGGCGACCTCGAGCGCCCGCGCGACCGCCGACTTCGCCGGCCTGTCCGGGTCGACGAGCAGCGGCGAGGTGGCGTAGGGGAAGGCTCCGTCGGGCCGGCGCCGGTAGCCGGCGCCGTCTCCCGGCAGCCGCGGCTCGGGCGTGGGGAGGCTGCGCTCCCTGCTGCCGGGAACCGGCGCGACGGTCCGAGGGCTTGTGTAAAGATCGCTGCTGATACTGCGACTTTAGCAGTAAGGACAATATCTTTTGCAAGTAACAGGCACCGATTTCCGCGGCAGGGCGCGGGAGGAGAACGGCGAGGACGAGCAGGGCGGGACCGCCTGGCGCTGGGTGGTGGCAGCGCTGCTGCTCGTCGTCGTCTCCCTTTTCTTCCTGCTGCGCGGCGGCGACCAGTACACGGTCACGGCGCAGTTTCAGAACGCGAGCCAGATCGTCTCGGGCAACGAGGTGGTTGTCGGCGGCACGCACGCGGGCACCGTCGATGAGATCGAGCTGGGCCCGAACGGATCCGCCCTGGTCACCGTCACCGTCGACGAGGAGTTCGCGCCGCTTCACCGGGGCACCACGGCGACGATCCGCCAGACCTCGCTTTCGAGCGTCGCCGGGCGCCAGGTCCAGCTCACGCCTCCGCCCGAGTCCCGGGAGGGCGACGAGATCCCTTCCGGCGGCGTACTCGACCAGTCCGAGACGGTCTCGGCCGTCGACCTGGATCAGATCTTCAACACGCTCTCGCCGAAGACGATCAAGGACCTAAAGCGCGTGATCCAGGGGTTCGAGCTCTCCTACGACGGGGTCGGCGAGCAGGCGAACCGCGGACTCCGCTACTTCAACCCGTTCCTGTCGACCTCGCGGCGGGTCTTCGCCGAACTCACCTTCGACCAGCGGGCACTGGAGGGCCTCATCGTCGACGTCTCACAGCTCTCCGGCGCGCTGGCCGAGCGGGCGCCCGACATCTCGGCTTTGGTCGGAAACCTCAACCGGATGATGAACGCGATCGGCGACCGCCGCGAGCGGCTCGCCGAGGCGATCCGTGAGCTGCCGGACTTCATGCGCAGCGCGAACACCACTTTCGTCAACCTGCGTGCCGCGCTCGACGACGTCGACCCGCTGGTCGAGGCGTCGAAGCCGGTCGCGGTCAGGCTGCGGCCGTTCCTGGCCGAGCTTCGCGCGGCGGCGGCCGACGCCGTGCC
>DAIRGH010000141.1:0-5753 GCA_036794585.1 Solirubrobacterales bacterium
GTCGCGAGCACGCGCAGCACGCCCGCCTTGCGGTCGGCCTTGAGGTCGACGCGGGCGACGAGCTGGTCGCCGAGCAGGAACGGCAGCACGTAGTAGCCGTGGCGGCGCTTGGGCGCCGGGACGTAGATCTCGAGCCTGTACTCGAACCCGAACAGCCGCTGCAGGCGGCTGCGCTCCCAGAGCAGGGAGTCGAAGGGCCCGATCAGCGCCGCGGCGTCGATCCGGCGGGGGATCCGCGCGGTTGGATCCAGATATCCGGCCGTTCGGCCCCAGCCCTCGACCTCGACCTCGACCAGGTCGCCGGCCTCGACCAGCTCGGCGATCCGCGCCTTCGTCTCCGCGGTGGGAAGCCGAAAGTAGTCGCGCAGGTCGCGCTCGGCTGCGACTCCGAGCGCTCGCGCCGCGATCCGCAACAGCTCGCGCTGCGCGTCTGCGACCGGCGGGGTCGGCTGCGCGAGCACGCTGCCGGGGATCACCCGCTCGGGCAGGTCGTAGAGGCGCTCGAAGCGCCGCCGCCGGGCGGCGGTCACCTGGCCGCTCCAGAACAGCCACTCGACCGCCCGCTTCACGTCCGACCAGCCCCACCAGGGCTCGGAGCGGCGCGGGCGCTCGTCGCCAAGCTCCGAGGCCGCGATCGGTCCCTGCTCGGCCACCTGGGAGAGCACCTCGCGGACGAGCTGCGGCCGCTCGCGCTGGATCCGGCGCATCCCGCCCCAGGCGTCGTCGGCGGCGCGCTGCATCCGCCAGCGCAGTAGCGGCTGAAGCGTCACCGGCAGCAGCGATGCCTCGTGTCCCCAGTACTCGAACAGCCGCCGCGGCGCCCGCGCGGAGGCGCGGTCGAGGAGCTCGCGGCGGTAGGGACCGAGGCGGGAAAAGAGCGGCAGGTAGTGGGCTCGCTCGAGCACGTTGACCGAGTCGATCTGGAGCATCCCGACGTCGGCGAGCACCCGGCGAACTCCCCAGCCGTCCGGCTCGGCGACCGGTCGCGGGCGGGCGAATCCCTGCGCGGCGAGCGCCAGCCGGCGCGCCTCGGCCGCCGTCAGGCTGGTGCGAGATGAGCGCTTGCCGGCCACGTGCAGGGCCAAGATATGCAGCCGCGCTCGCAGGCGCATGGACGAACGAACGAGCACGCTCGTGCACCAAGACCCAGGTGTGATCTGGGATCTGGCCCCTGGGTGGCACCCCCCAGTTGCTCGGAGGCTTTTCAAAGTCAGGTCAGGCGGCTTGCGTGCCGATGAAGGGAACGTGACCACTCACGCCTGGACAGCTCTTGCCACCGGGAGCCCCGAAGCGGTTGGCGCCCTCGAGGTAGCCGTCGAGGCCGGCGGCGCCGCCGCGGCCGAGCGCTCCGAGCGCGTCGGGACGATCGCCACGGCGATCGCCGCTCGGCTCGGACTCGCCGAGAGCCTGATCGAGAAGATCGCGATCGCGAGCAGGCTTCACGACGTCGGCATGAGCGTCGTCCCGGAGGCGATCGTCTCCAAGCTTGGACCGCTGACCTCCGTCGAGATGGCCGAGGTCAGGCGCCATCCCGAGGCGGGCGAGGAGCTGGTCGCCGAGGCTGGAATGCCCGAGATCGCGCACTGGATCCGCCATCACCACGAGCGCTGGGACGGCAACGGGTATCCCGACGCGGTCTCCGGCCCCCAGATCCCGATCGAGAGCCGGATCCTGTCGATCGCCGACGCGCTGGCGGCGATGACCGCCGAGCGGCCCTATCGCAGCGCGATGGGCACCGAGATGGCGAGTCGCGAGATCAAGGCCTCGGCCGGCACCCAGTTCGATCCCGGGATCGCGCGGATCGTGATCGCGCTGCTCGAGCGCGACGCCTTTGCCGACGACGCGCAGGCGACGACCGCAGCCTGATCACCCCGGCCGTAGATGCGTGATCGCCATGCCGTAGCGGCTGGCGAGGCGGTCGGCGATCAGCGAGCGATGGCAGGCCTCCGGATCGCGCTCCACGCACAGAAGCGCCGCGACCTGCGCCCCCGCGGGTAGCCGCTCGACCAGGGCCTCGAGGTCGGCGCGGTCGAGGATCTCGCGCGTGTAACCCGCGCGATACGCGGGGGCGAGCTCGACCCGCGAGCGTTTGCCGACTCCCTGCCTGGCGTCCTCGCGGTACTGCAGCTCGCGCAGCTCGGTCGTCGGCGCCAGCTCCTTGCGGTGCTCGTAGCCGATCCCGGCCCTTGCGAGCGCCGCCTGCAGGCGCTTGGCGTTCGCCCACGCGTACTCGCTGCCGCGTACGCCCCGGCGTTGCCTGATGTCGACGACGAGACCGACCTCGGCGCCGTCGAGCGCCTCCAGGAAGCCCTGGAGGTCGAACCCGTAGACGCCAATGGTCGCAACCCGCCGGCGCGTGCTCATCGCCGTCTACGATGCACGAATCCGGCAACGTCTGGGGCAGGACTGATGAAGAAGATGCTGATCGCGGGGGCCGTCGTCGCCCTATTTGCGCTGCCGGCGAGCGCGCCCGCGGCGACCAAGACCTACGCCGGCACGACCGACGGATCGGGCCAGCTCGCGGTCGACGTGCTCGTCAACAAGGAGGGCAAGCTCAAGGGGATCAAGGAGCTGCGCGGCGACAACGTCCCGGTCACCTGCGAGCAGTCGGGGGCCAACACCGTCTACTTCACGTTCCCGACCTCGATCAAGGTCAACAAGCACAAGCGGTTCTACTCGGAGTGGACCCAGCCGACGCACGGCAACAAGAGCTGGGTCCGGGGGCAGTTCGGGCCGAAGCGCGTGCTCAACGGCACCGTCCATTTCGACCAGCACTTCCAGGCCGAGGGCGGGCTGCCGGAGGAGAACTGCGCCAGCGGCGATCTGGCGTATCGCGTCGAGCGGGGCGCGCCCGACGTCGTCCCCGGTTCGCTGCGCCTGTTCGGCGGCCGCGCGGCGGGCCCTTAAGCGGCCAGCGCCTCGCGCGGCGCCGCGGCCGGCTCGAGCGCGATGTCGAGCACCTCGCCGATCGCCAGCGCGGGGTGGAAGGTCATCTCCTCACGGACCTCGGTGGGGACGTCGTCGAGGTCGGCGCGGTTTCGCTCCGGCAGGACCACGTCGGTGAGCCCGGCGGCATGCGCCGCGAGCACCTTCTGCTTCAGGCCGCCGATCGGCAGCACCCGGCCCTGCAGGGTCACCTCGCCGGTCATCCCGACGGTGTGGCGGACCGGCCGCCCGGTCAGCAACGAGACCAGCGCGGTGGTCATCGTGATCCCGGCGCTCGGGCCGTCCTTGGGAATCGCCCCAGCCGGCACGTGGATGTGAAACTCGCGCTCGGCGAAGGCGGATTCGTCGATCCCCAGCTCGGCCGCGTGGCCGCGGACGTATGAGAGCGCGATCCGCGCCGACTCCTTCATCACGTCGCCGAGCTGTCCGGTGAGCACGAAGCCCTCCTTGCCGGGCATCGAGGTGGTCTCGATGAACAGCACGTCGCCGCCCGCGCCCGTCACCGAGAGCCCGGTGGCGACGCCGGGGACCGCCGTGCGCTCGGCCGCCTCCTGAAAGAAGCGCTGCCTGCCGAGCGCGTCGCGGACCGCATCGAGGTCGATCGCGACGGGGGCGATCGCCTCCTCGGATGCGATCCTGGTCGCGGTCTTTCGCAGCAGCTTGCCGAGCTCGCGCTCGAGGCTGCGCACACCGGCCTCGCGGGTGTACTCGGTGACGATCTCCTCGATCAGCGCGTCGGAGATCTCGACCTCGTCTGAACGCAGGCCGTTGCGCTCGACCTGGCGGGGCCACAGGTAGCCGCGCGCGATCCCGACCTTCTCGTCGGTGGTGTAGCCGTCGAAACGGACCACCTCCATGCGGTCGAGCAGCGGGATGGGGATCGTCTCGGCGACGTTGGCGGTGGCGATGAAGAGGACCTCGGACAGGTCGAGCTCGACGTCGAGGTAGTGGTCGCGGAACGAATGGTTCTGGGCCGGGTCGAGCACCTCGAGCAGGGCCGAGCTCGGGTCGCCGCGCCAGTCGGCGCCGACCTTGTCGACCTCGTCGAGCATGATCACCGGGTTGATGGTGCCCGCGTCCTTGAGCGCGCGCACCAGGCGCCCCGGCAGGGCGCCGATGTATGTGCGGCGGTGGCCGCGGATCTCGGCCTCGTCGCGGACGCCGCCCAGCGACATGCGCACGAACTCGCGCCCGGTCGCCCGGGCGATCGACTCGCCGATCGAGGTCTTGCCGGTGCCGGGCGGGCCGATCAGGGTGAGAATCGCACCCGCGCCGCGGCCTTCCTCCTTAAGCCCTCGCTCGCGGCGCAGCCGCCGCACAGCGATGTACTCGGTGATCCGGTCCTTGACGTCCTCCAGGCCGGCGTGGTCGGCGTCGAGCACCTCTCGGGCGTGGACGGGATCCAGGCGCTCCTCGGAGCGCTCGCCCCAGGGGACGCCGAGCAGCCAGTCCAGGTAGGTGCGGATCATCGACGACTCGCCGCTCTGCTCGCCCATGCGCTCCAACCGGCCGAGCTCGCGCTGGGCCTGCTCGCGGACGGCATCGGGCATCGCCGAGTCGGCGATCTTGCGCTCGTACTCCTCGAACACCGAGGCGTCGTCCTCGCCCAGCTCCTTGCGGATCGACTCCATCTGCTTGCGCAGGAAGTACTCGCGCTGCTGGGCGTTGGCCCCCTCCTCGACGTCGTCGCGGATCCGCTTGCGGACCTGGAGCTCGGCAAGCCGCTCGCGCTGAAGCTCCAGCGCCAGCTCGAGCCGGGCGGTCACGTCGACCGTCTCGAGCAGGCGCTGCTTGTCGGCCAGCGAGATGTCGGGGCTGTACGCCGAGGTGTCAGCGAGCGCGCCCGGCTCGGAGATCGAACGCAGGAAGGCCGAGATGCGACCGTCGTCGCCGCGGATCTCGAGGATCTCCTCGACGACCGCGCGGTACTCGCGCTCGAGCTCGCGCGTTCGCTCGTCGGCGGGGGTGCCGTCATGGACGGGCTCGACCTCGACGAGCAGCTCGCCGTTGGGGCCGGAGCTGGCGACGCCCCCGATCCCGCGATGGAGGCCGGTCAGCGTGACTGCCGTGATCCCGCCCGGCAGCCGGCCTGACTCGACGACCTCGGCGACGGTGCCGACGCGCCCGTACTCGCCGTCGGTGCGGGGGACGACGAAGACCTTGCTCGCGTCGCCGACGTCGGCGAGCACGGTTGCGGTCATCGCGGGGAAGATGATGTTGTCGTCGAGGGGAACGAGCGGAAGCTGCATGCCTGGCACCCTTCTTTACCGACTGAAGTAGCTTTACTTTCTGAAGTAATGATAGCCATGAACCTCGAAGTCACCGACAACCCCGCGCAGAGCCGGTTCGAGATCAAGGTCGACGGCGAGCTCGCCGGCTTTGCGAAGTACCGGCGCCGGCCGGGGGAGATCACCTTCGTGCACACCGAGGTCTTCGACCGCTTCGAGGGTCATGGCCTGGGCGGCAAGCTTGCTCGCGCGGCGCTCGACGCAGTCCGCAGGAGCGGCGAGCGGGTCGTCGCGCGGTGCCCGTTCATCGCCGCCTTCATCGACCGGCACCCCGAATACCAGGACCTCCTCGCGCCGAGGTAGGCGCGCCTGCCATCCTCGATGGATGGCGGTCTACGCGCGCATCCTTCGTGTCCCGGGCCTCGCGCTGCTGGTCGTCGCGACGATGATCACGAGGCTGCCGTTTGCGATCAACGGGATCGCGGTGGTGCTGTTTCTGCGCGAGACGACCGGATCGTTCGCTGCCGCCGGCTTCGTCGCGGGCGCGCTGGCGCTGGGCGCCGCCGCCGGAGCCCCGCT
>DAIRGH010000008.1:0-51318 GCA_036794585.1 Solirubrobacterales bacterium
GTGCTGCTCGCGGCCATGGTGGCAATCGTCTACCTGCAGACTGCTCGGCCGCCAGCGCGAGGCGCTGTGGCGGATCGCGCGCCGCTTTTCGATCTGCGCCGACGACGCCGACGACGCCGTGCAGCGGGCGGCGCTGATCCTGCTCACCAAGGGGCCGCGGCTCGAGCCGAGCCGGCTGATCGCGTGGACGAGCGTGGTGACGAAGCACGAGGCGCTCGCGGTCAGGCGCACGCGGGAGCGCGCGCTAGGCGTCGCGCACACCACGCCCGAGGACCCGCTCGCCCTCCTGCCGACCGATCTTCCGGGTCCGGCTGAGCGCGCCGAGCGGCGCGAGCGGGTTGCCGACGTCAAGCACCACCTGGCGGAGCTGAAGGCCAACGAGCGCCTGGCGATCCTGCTTCAGGCCGAGGGCTATTCCTACGCCGAGATCTGCGCCCGCTGCGGCTGGACCTACACCAAGGCCACCCCCCAATTCTCGCCTGAGTTCTTTGGACCTATCCCGGTCTCGGCCTGCGAACTCTGACTAAGCTGGCCCGTTCAAATCCGGGCGCCCCGACTGGTTCAGAGGATCCGACAGAACACGACGGATCGCGACGACGTCCGATGATTACTGGGGTTTCGAGACATTGGCCAGCTGGTCTCGCCAGGCCTCAGAGGCGCGAAATCGCGGCCTTCAACGGTGAAGTGGTAGCAGGGTGGTAGCGGGCGGGCTTGTCGCAAAGCGCCAACTGGTAGCAGGCCCGCTCGCGTGTGAAGCTTGATGGCGCGGTCGAGCCGATGTCAGGGTTGACCACTGGCGGCCAGTAATCGCCTGCTTAGACTGGCATTTCGCAATAGTCGCGAGGCGCCGGCGTTGTGCACGGCTGGGTGGCGCGAGTGTACGGACCGGGTACGGAACGCCGATGCTCGACCCCAACGCCAAGTCGTGGCGGGATCCGCTCAGCTCTCGCATGCAACGCGAGAGCGGAAGCTCGATCCAATAGCCCGGCGATTGTCAACGGACGATGGTCCGGACTTTCGGTTTCGTTTGTCGTCACGTCCACAATCTCCAGCGGCGGTCGTCAGTCCCGACCGACGGCATTCGGGGTCGCGCCGGGCTTGGGATCAAACTAGCTCTGCGACGAGTTGATCTACACCGGTCAGAAAGGCCGTGTTGAGTTTGTGATCGAGCTTGGCCCGACGCGCGGCGTCAACCCAGAGCTTCTCCGTAACGACGACATCGCAATAGACCGCGGCTACTCCGAGCGACGCGATGTCGCTGAGATCTTGGCGCTCCCAACGCTTCGATGACGCGTGGCGGAGCCTCTCAAACTCGGAGCTTGTGAACATCGTCGGCACAGCAGCGATGAACGCGCTCACCGCATCGCGCCCTTGCGCAAGCAAAAGCCCCGCCGGTAGTCCGGCACGCTCGAAGGCATCGTTTATCGGGTCGAGATGGTCAGCGAAAGCGCTCGCCGCGGCAACCCGACTGGCGCGCTCACCCTTGTGCCAGCCCTCCGGCTGCCGAAGAGCACGCAGTTGCTCCTTAGCCTCGGCGTAGGACTCGCCGACGCTCAGATGTGCCAGCGGGTGGTAGCCCTCGAGCTCCTCTTCGTCCTCGGGTGACGGACCGATGAGCAATGCCAGCTCCTGGTACTGATTGGCCGCGCGCTCGAATGCCTCGGGATCATCGACCCGATCGCGGAGATGGTCCGGGAGCCGGTATGGAGCAACGGGCTTATTAAAGGCGTGAGCGACTCCCACCCCAAACGGCTGAAGTGCTCGCGTCGGTAAAGATGGGTCGAAGAACCGTTGGAGCGCCCGGTCGATCTCCGGAGGAACAACCGCGTCGACAGGCGCGATGGCGTGAAACCGCGACAGGCTGGCCATCGTCACTCCGAGGTCACGCCTCGACTCCCAATGCCGGCGATTCGCGGTCTCCATGTAATGGGCGCTGGAGAGCGGCAACGAGACCTGTTGCGACTCCACCGCCGCGCGCAGGAACACGAGAGCGTCGGTGAACCGTTCTGATCCCGGCCTGTCGTGGTCGGCTCGGGCGATGTCGATCCATTTGTTCTGGTCGAGGTAGACGCGGCGCACCCTTTGAAGATAAGGAGCGACTCCAGTCGTCGATGGTCGTGTCAGCCGCCGCCCAGGCGACAATCCGCGTCATGGGTCCTGGACTAGCGCTGGTCGATCGGATCGCGGCGAACCAATGGTTCGCGCGGCTCAGCGTGCTGCGAACCGGGATCTGGATCGTTGGCACGGCCATCGTCTTAGGCGCGCTCATCGCCGGCTTGGTCGCGACCATCTCAGCCATGCCGACGGCGGCTCTGGTCGCGATGGCGGTCGGCATTGCGCTGATCATCGTGTCTGCCTTGCTCGAGCTCACGAACCGAATCGCGGCAAGGACGCGATCGCCGGCGGCGAGCGGACGTGAAGCGGATGAGCAGCCCGCGTCAGCCACCGACCAGGACGCAGGTCGCCCTCGCTCGCTGTCGGTGATTCGGCTGACGACCCAGCCAACCGACCCGCTCGGCGTGCAACTCAAGGCGGCGCTCGAAGACGGCGAGCGGCTTTACGCCGCGCTCCTCGACTCCTCGCGCGCGGTGATCGAGTACAACCGCGTCGTTGGCCGCGATGACGTCGAGGCCTGGATCGCGCACGTCGAGCACCTTCTACGCGATGACGATAAGAAGCTGAGCGTCTTCCGCTACGCGCCCCTCGAGGCCACGGAGGACTCGATGCTGGTCCGCATCCTCGGCGAGATCACCGGCAAGAACGAGGCGCGCCGCCTCTACTGGCGGCTTCAACAACTTCGCCGCGTCATCGAGTCCTGAACCGGATCACGGGCGCAAGCCGAGACGCGCCGGCGACGGTCGCCCGGAAAACGCGCACGGTCCGGCTTGGGTGACGGGACCACCGCGGTCGACGCCGATCCAAGACCTAGCCTGAATTCCATGCTTGAGCGCATCGATTGGGACTTCAAGAACGGCGCCGTGGGCCTGACGCTCGCCGACGGCAGGTCAGAGGTGCTCACCTCGCCGAAGCTCGTCCCGCCCGTGAAGACCGCGATCCGCAGGGCTGCGATCGACTACGGCCGCTCGACGATGACGCTGGAGCTGCCGCTCGGGCCCGTCGAGGTCGCGCTCGGGTGGGCGGGTGACCGGGACCTGCCGCCGCCGGAGCGGCCGATCGTATACCTGGACCAGTGTCAGTGGAGCACGCTCGAGGCGGCGACGTGGCGTCCGTCCGCGCGCGTTGACGCGCGCGAGCGGGCCGCAGCTGACCGGATCATCGAGCTCGCTCGCAACCACACGATCCTCCTGCCGTTCTCGTCTGCGCACGCTCTGGAGACCGGGCCGCTTCATAGCGAACGGCGCCAGCACCACGCGTCAATGGTGCTCGAGCTCTCGGGGGGCTGGCAGATGCGCAATCCGGTCGGGATCCGCGCTCGCGAGTTACAGCGTTCGCTCGCTGGCGAGGATCCCCGCGCGCGGGGCGTGTTCACGCTCGAGCCGAACATCCTCTTCGCGGCCCAAAAAAGCGCGCCGGCGCCGAGCGGCAGCCCGCTCGAGGAGGCGCTTGAGCGGGTGACGTGGATGCTTGCTGTCTACGAGACCTTTCTCGATGACGAAGGGCCCGACATGACCGAAGCTCGGGCGCAGGCCAACCGCTGGGTGGCGTGGCATGAGGCAGTCTCGTCGGCGATGGCCGTGCTCGCCAGCCAGAAGGAGCGCCGCCAAATGGCCCGCGAGTTCCTCCTCACCGATCTGCAGGCGGAGATCGCGACCGCTGCGACCAGGGTCGGGATTCATCCGGAGCGCACGGCGCTCTGGCATGCCGAGCGAATGCGGGATGGGCTGGCATCGCTGCCCTACGTCGGCCGTTGGGAGGCGGTCTTGTTCCACCGTCTGTCTAACACCGAGGAGCGTTGGGTGCCGAATGACTTGCTCGACCTCAACTTCCTCGCAGCGACTGCGGCCTACGCGGACGTCATGGTCGGCGAGCGAAGGATGAGCGCCTACCTCCGGCGCGTGGAGCCGGCCGCGACCAAGGGCGCGGTGATCTGCTCCAAGCTGCACGACGCCCTGCCTCATATCGAGTCGCTCGTCGCGAGCCGCGCTTCCGCCGAAGCTGCTTAGCGGCCATGGCCGTGTCTCACTACCGCGACCGATCGCTGCTCGGGATGACCCCGGCCGACGTCGAGCCGATGCGTGCCCTGGGCGAGACGCTCTTCGTTGAGTTGAAGGAGGGCGGGGACGCCGACTCGAGCCACTACCGGCTCTCGCAGGCGGTCGCCGCCTTCGCCAACACCCTCGGCGGCTGGGTTCTCATCGGCCTCGACCAGACCGGTGAGCACGTGAGCCCACCGCCGCAGTGGGTAGTCGATGCGGGTCCGAGGCTCGTGGACGCGATTCGTGATCGCGTACGGGGCCACCTCGATCCGCTGCCAGCGTTCGAGGCCAAGACCTTCGAGCTCGACGGCGGGCCTGTCGGCGTGGTCCGCGTCTACGAGTCGAGCGATGCACCCGTGGTCCACGTAGATTCGGGAGCGATCTGCGTCCGCGAGCCAGCCGGCGAGCGCGACGTGAAGCGGCCGGGTGATCCGGGGTCGACCAAGGCCACGCGGCGAAGGTACGAGGTCGGCCACATTCGCAACCAGATCGAGCTCCACGAACTGGTCCGCAAGGGCGAGCGTGCCCGCGAGCGGGCCGAAGGGCTGCTTAAGCCCCACGCGCTTCCGATCGTGATCGACGATCTCGGCCTGAAGTTCAGCGAGGGGGCACGCGGCGAGCTCGAGGCTGACCCTGATGTCGGTCCCAGCCTCTTCGTCCAGCTGGCGCCGCTTTCCCCGCCCGCCCGCTTTGCCGCCTGGAGCTTTAGTGAGCCCGCGGTAGAGACGGGCAAGGAGCGCCTCGCCGCGCTGGCGGACGCGGAGGCGAAGGAGATCGCTGTAGGGCCGCGGGCACACGGGCTCGTCCTACGCGCACATCTAGGTGATAAGGCGGTTGTCTGCGGAGTAGACGGTGACAAGTTCGGCGGCTCGGCCACGCTGATCGCCGACGGCGCCGGCATCGTCGGGGCGCGAATGAGCATCCGGCCCGCCGAGCACCGGGCGAACGCCCGCTACACGCTGGAGTCCCTCGGCGAGCGGCTACTGGAGCCTCTGTTGGAGGCCCTGTGCAGCTGGCTTGAGGACAGCGAAATCCTCGGCCGTGCCCTCACGCATGTGTGGTTCGTGCGCCTCAGCGAGACGATCACTCTCGAGGTGGACAGCCACTTCCAAGAACAAGCACCAGCTGGCACGCCCGCAGGTGACGAGCTGACCCTCCCGCTCGAGTCCCGGGAGGAAATCAGCGCCGTTGCCGATCGCGCGACCGCGGTCTACGCCCGGGCCTGCGGGTTCGAAGTCTGGGGCTGAGTCGCGAGCGGAACGTGCCGCGCCTGGTGGGTGGCATGGCTTCCCGGAGTGAGAGGATGTCGCAGCCAGCAAGAGTGCGCGAGGTCACGCTCGGTCTTCGGTGAGCTCGCGCTGATGGTCGATCAGCTGGTCCCGCGCCGGCTTCCAGCCGAAACGCACGAAGAACTCGCGAGCCATGTCAACTGCGAGGTCACGGGGTTGTGCCACGACTTCCTTGCGGTTGACCTGCACCCTCTGCTCCAAGTCATCGACCTGGACTCGGCGCGGCTCGAAAAACTCAGCGCGGTTCTGCTGGCCGACGATAAGGCCACGCTGGTCGAGGCCGTGAAGACCGGCGACAACCGTCATGGTCTCGTCACCAGCTGGGCTGAGCGCCAATCGGGCGGCGAACTCGAAGACCTCCGTCAGGTAGAAGAGGATCTCCCAGACCTCGATGATCTTTTCGTCTCGTTGCGGAGCCGGCGCGATCTGTGCCTCGTGGCGCCAGTCGGCGTCTACCGACCGCAGATGGTTGAACTGGCCGCTTGTGTAGAAGCGCCAGGCTTCGTAATTCGCAACGACCTGAGCATCGATCTCCTGCCCGATCCAATTCTCAGCGCGAATGAGATCTCTGCGCGGATCGACCATCGGGACCGGCCAGCCGCGCATCCGGACAACGGCTCCCTCGACGATTTCGTCGAGCTGCTCGTACGGAACCCGGTCCTCGCGGTAGGCGTCGGGCCTGACAACCACATCCCAGTACCCCGCTGAGCGGATCTTGTCGATGAGCTCGCTCACGCCCAGCCGCGCTCCCGCTCGGCGTCGTACCGATCCTCATCCTCCTCGGCCGGCGGCGCGACGCCAGGGACTCGGAGCGGAAGACCGGCCCGAGCCGACGTCTCCACAAACCGGCGGACGCCCTTCTCGATCGCGAGTTCGAGCACATCCCGCATCGCCACGGAGTCCGCCATCTCTGCGGTCTCCCGGACCCGTCGTGTCCGTACGTAGAGGGCACCCTTGCGCAGGACGTCTTCATAGGCCTTTCCACACAGGTGGGGGACGTCCGCAAACTCGTGGACCTGAATCACCACAACCCGCGAGTCGCTTGAGAGCGTCATCCCTTCGATGTCAAACCGCAGCGGTGGATCGGCATAGACAGCCAACTTGCGTGAAAGGTTGTCGAAGTCGGTCCATGACTCCAGCTGGTCGTCATCGAGGCCGGGACCGAGCGAAGCCGGGTCGTCGTCGTCGATGCCGATGATGATGTAGCCGCCGTCGCGCAGGTTGCCGAGGCTCAGCGCAGCCCGAGCGACCTTCGCCAAGAGATGACTATCCGTGCGGTCGCCGGCACCCTTGAACTCGAAACCTCGCGTCTCATGGCCAACCAGCAGAACATTTTCGATGTCCTCGACTGAAAGCATCGAGCGGAAACTTTAGGCTCGGGCGTCCTCCGACTCGCTCTCTGTCGCTCAGCTACCGCTTCGCGCGAGAAACGGCTGCGAGCGTCGGCATGAGCCTCGGCCTACGAAACCGAAGGTCACAGGTTTGAATCCTGTCGGGCCGTTTGCGAACTCCGCTGGAAACGGTGGGTTTCGCGCTTTCGAGGCTGAATCAGCCTCAGATGCCTTACCCCCGGTCTACCCTCGCAAGCCTCGCCCCGAAGCGTACCCTTGCGCGAATGGCCGCGTACAAGGTCACCTGCCGAGGAGTGATGGACGAGGCGACCCTGGCGAAAACCGGGTTGAGGGCGACCCCGGGAGGCTGGACGGGCGGAACTCTGCCGCCGGGTGCGACCTTTCCGAAAGAGCCCCGACGGTTTCATTTCGACGTTGAGGCGGACGGCTCCGAACAGGCGATCGCAAGGGTCCGGGCGGCGGTCGACGAGGCCGGCGGTCTCTGCGATGGATACACGGCCGAGCCCGCACGCGACTGATTTGACGTCCGACGCGAGCGGTTGAATCTCGATCGTTCTCGCGGTGCAGCGGGTGGTGTCCGTTGCCCTGCTTATCCTGCTTTCAGATTCGGCTCCGCGGGGAGCCGACGCAACGGCTCGATCCCGAGGCGGGCCAGGAAGTAGGTCCTCATGACGAGGAAGAACGACAGCGATAGGTACGTAGTCCCCAACAAGGATCGTGGGGGTTGGGATGTGGTCAAGGAGGATCACGAGCGCGCCAGCGCTCACACCGACCGGAAGGCGGAAGCCGTGGACCGGGCTCGTGAGATCGTCCGAAACGAGGGCGGCGGCGAGATTCGGATTCACGACAAGCACGGCGTCTTCATCGACTCCGACACGGTGAAGGGTCCACGCCACAGCGAGTCGCGCGCCCGCGACCGCAAGTAGGAGACGAACACCGGCCCGAGGACAGGCAGAGTTCTCGGGCCGCCGTGTTCACCGAGGAGAGGCGATGGCTGACCTGCCCGACGGAACGCTCTGCGACTGGAGCGACATTGCGGACGAGCACGATTGGAAGACGCTTCTGATCGGCAACGGCCTCAGCCGCCACATCTGGGAGCCGTTCGGCTACCCGAAGTTGTTCGACTACGCGCAAGCATCGGACCTGACCGACGAGGACAAGGCACTATTCGAGCGGACTCCGAACTTCGAACGCGTTCTCGGTGAGCTGCTGACGACGATCCGCGTCTGCAAGGTCGTCGGCGTCGACACGGACCTGCTGTACGAGAGGTACCAGAACATCCAGAAGGCGCTCGGGGACGCCGTCAACGCTGTTCACCTAAACCGCGACGCGGTTCCAGGCGAGACGCGCCAGGCCATCCGCGACGTAATGGCGGAGTTCCAGTGGGTCTTCACGACAAACTACGACCTTCTGATCTATTGGGCGATGGCCTATGGCGGCGACTTCGACCCATTCATCGACCACTTCCGCTGGGGCAATCGCTGCGAGTTCGACCCGGAACGCTCGCCGGTCTTCCCGGGGTACGTGCCGGTCTACTTCCTCCACGGAGCGCTTCACCTCGTTGTTGACAGCGCAGGGACGACGCTCAAGCTCCGCCGACAGAGGATCCAAACGCTTCTCGATCAGTTCGGCCAGCCGATCGAGGGGGACCCCGATTCGCGCCCGCTTCTCGTAACGGAGGGTTCGGCCGACGACAAGCTCGAAGCGATCCTGGCGAACGACTACCTCTCCCACGCCCTTGATCAGCTACGAGAAAATCGCCTCGACACAGTCGTTTTCGGGAGCGGCCTTGGAGCCGAGGATTCGCACATCACCGAAGCGCTCAGCGAGAACTACGACCGCGCTGTCGCCGTGTCGCTGATGCCCGACACTCGAGCGAATCTGCTCTCGAAGCAGTCAGACATTTACGGCCGCGTCGAGGTCGAACACCTGCTGTTCTACGACGCCACGACGCACCCCCTCGGGGCGGCCGAGCTCACGGTCGAGCCATAGGTCCCGAGCTACTTGCGCCGGGTCGGGCGCGGCGCGATCGTGTTCGAGTCCGTGAGCTTCCCGTCCCGGTTCATGATGCGAAGCTCTCCGCCGCCTTCGCGGCGGAGGATGCTGCGCGCGTTGGCAATTGCTTCCGATTTGGTCTTCGCATGACCCGTAGCCCGTCGGTGTCCATGCTTAACGATGTCCCAGCCGCCGTTGCCGCCCTTGCTGGGCACGATGTAGCGGTCCGTTTCGGAGGTCCGCTTGATGGCCAGGGTCTTCGATGATTTAGCCATTCCCATCCCCTCTGCAAGTCTGTCGCTCTAGCCGTCTTTGAGTCTGTATGTCTTCGCTGACTCTACGTTAGCTACCGGCGGTTTTCCTAACGCCCGTTGGACTTTCGCTGGCGTCGCCGTTGTTATCGCCGCTCCCAAAGGTGATGACGTCACCGTTGATACCCGTGATGTTGTCGCTCGTCACGTCGCCGTCGAACATCGCGGCGAGAGCTTCCTCGTCACTGGAAGACGTGGCCGTAGGTGTTGAGCGTCGTCCGGATATCGCGGTGTCGGAGCCGCTTCATGACCTGGAGGACGTTCGCGCCGCCCGCGATCAGCCTCTCGCCCTCATCGTCGCCATCGTGAGCCTCCTCCTACAGGCTCAGCCTGATGCGGAGCGCAGTTGCCCGAAGCCGCGCGAGGCCCCCGAGGCAGGGCCTCGACTAGTCCAGACAGAGGAGCTGCGGGCCGACTTGGGCGTCCCGTTGCAGACCCAGGACTTGGCTCTACGGAGGGAAACCCCGGCCGCATGGCCCCGGTCCGATACCTCGAAACGGGCGTCCTCTATCGCGCCGACAACTTGGTCCGGCTTCGCGAGTTCCCGGATGAATGCGTCGATCTGATCTACCTCGATCCGCCGTTCTTCTCTAACCGCCGCTACGAAGTCATCTGGGGCGACGAAGCTGAGGTCCGCTCTTTCGAGGATCGCTGGGAAGGCGGCATCCGGCACTACGTCGAGTGGATGCGTGAACGGATGGTCGAGATCCATCGGGTCCTAAATCCGACCGGCTCCCTGTATTTACATTGCGACCCGAGCGCGAGCCACTATCTCAAGGTCATGTTGGACCCGCTCTTCGAGGGCACAGGGGGCGGGTTCCGGAGCGAGATCATCTGGAAACGCAGCAGCGCGCACAGCGACACAAAGCAGGGTCGTCGCCAGCATGGGCGGATCCACGACGTGATCCTCTTCTACGCGAAGGGCGACGAGTGGACCTGGAATCCGGTCTATACCCCGTACGACCAGGATTACGTCGACTCTTTCTACAAGCACGTCGAGCCGGAGACGAATCGCAGGTACCGGCTGAGCGATATCACCGGCCCCGGAGGCGCGGCAAAGGGCAATCCGAAGTACGAGGTCATGGGTGTCACGCGGTACTGGCGCTACTCCAAAGCGAAGATGAAGGAGTTGATCGACGAGGGTCGCATCGTCCAGACCAAGCCCGGTGCGGTCCCGGCGTACAAGCGATATCTCGACGAGATGCCCGGCGTTCCGTTGCAGGACGTGTGGACCGACATCTCTCCCATCCCTTCCCGAGGAGCGGAACGGCTCGGATACCCGACGCAGAAGCCGGAGACGCTCCTAGAGCGGATCATCGAGTCGAGCAGCGACAAGGGCCAGATCGTCCTCGACCCGTTCTGTGGCTGTGGAACGACGATCGCCGTTGCTCAGCGCCTACAGCGGGAGTGGATCGGCATCGATATCAGCCCGCAGGCTGTCGGGATCATGAAGCGGCGCGTCGACAAGCTCGGCGCCAACGCGAAGGTCCAGGGGCTCCCGGCGACGATTGAAGACCTGCGCGAGCTTGGTCCGTTCGAGTTTCAAAACTGGGTCGTGCAGCGCGTTCACGGCGTTGTGTCGGCCCGTAAGTCGGGCGATATGGGCATCGACGGCTGGTCGTTCTTCGAGCGGTTGCCAATCCAGGTCAAGCAGTCGGACCGCGTTGGCCGAAACGCGGTCGACAACTTTGAGACCGCGATCGAGCGAAGCGGGAACCACATGGGCTATCTCGTGGCCTTCAGCTTCTCGAAGGGCGCGCACGAGGAAGCTGCGCGATCGAAGCAAGCCGGGAAGGCGGCCGTGGTCCTCGTCAAGGTGGGTGATCTCCTGAAGGTCGCGGAGCTGATCGAGACCGCCGAAGTCGAGAAGCAAGTGCCCGATTTCACAGGGACGCCTCGTGAGCTCGTTCGGCTCGTCTTGGGAGGGGAAGACTCGGTGGTGCTGACCCGGGTTCCGCTTCCGAAGGCACCAGCCCGAGAAGCCAAGCCCTCCTCCCGCGAGCTGATCGACAGCGCGAGAGGCAAGCGTCCCCCCGAAGACTGAGCAGCCACCGGGCCGGTTGCCCCGATCTGCTCGAGCATTCAACCAACGCTGAGGTTGTTATAGGGTCGACGCGACGGGCGTGGGGGGCAGAGGGAACGGCCCGCTGGGATTCGGGAGGAACAAGTGAGACGAACCCTGTTCGGGCTGTTTCTCATCGTTGGCTTGGCCGTTGCACTCGCTCCCGGGAGCTTCGCTCAGCCCGCGACTTCGAAGGGCGGCGACGTCAACTGCGACGATTTCTCCAGCCAGGCCGCTGCTCAGGCGTACTACGAGAGCCACGGCCCAGGGGACCCGGCTGGTCTTGATGCGGACAACGATGGAATCGCCTGCGAGACGAACCCTTGCCCGTGCTCCACCGGAGGAGGCGGCGGAGGGGGCGGAGGAGGAGGAGGCGGAGGTGCACCCCCGCCACCACCACCCCCACCGCCTGATCCCGTGAAGACCGAGAAAGTCTGCGGGAAGTTTGTTGGGATCAGCGGCTCGCGGGTCTGCCTAAAGAAGACGACCCAGGGAGAGAAGCTCAAACAAGTTCGAGACTTCCGCTTCCGTGGACTGCCGGCTCAATGCGACAACGACGTCAAGCCGAAGATTGCAGGCAAGCGCACGAAGATCGACGGTGACGGAGACGACTTCCGGTCCCGGCGCTTGAGCATCCTCGGCAACTTCAGCGGCGTCAACGCGAAGGCGGTCGGGGAACTCAAGGACGACGGCGACAAGGTTCGCGGTGAAGTTCGAGTCCGCTTCCGAAACGACGCGGACGCGGCTTGCGACACGCGCGCTCGAAAGTTCAAGGTCAGCTAGTCCAGAGGCTCGCGATCACCGGCTTCGGGGTCGTGCTCGCGTTCGCGACTCTCGGAGCCGGTTCGAGCCACCTGGTGTCAGCCGCCCGGGGAGACCGCGACTGCGCTGACTTCTCGACACAGGCGTAGGCACAAGCGTTCTTCGAAGAGGGCGGCTCCGCCGATCCTCACCAACTCGATGGTGACGGCGACGGTCGGGCATGCGAGGACCTGCCTTGTCCGTGTTCGGATGGAGGCGAAGTACCGGGCGGGGGAGGACCGGCCGTCGGAGGCAAGCGCCGAGCGGTCGTATCCTCGATCGCGGACGGCGACACGATCGAGGTTCGGATAAGAGGGCGAACCGAGGGCGTCCGGCTGATCGGCATCGACACGCCCGAGGTCTACTTCGGCGAGGAGTGCGGCGGCGCGCGGGCCTCCGGATCGATCAAGCGCATGCTCCAGGTCGGCGATCGAGTCCGCTTGCTCCGCGACCGATCGCAGGACAACCGCGACCGCTATGACCGCTTGCTCCGCTACGTTGAACGACGCGGCCGGGATATCGGACGGCGGCAAATCCGCCGAGGGTGGGCGGCCCTGTACGTCTTCGAGACACCGTTCGAGCGAATCGGCAGCTACCGGAGAGCCGAGGATCAAGCTCGGGCGCGCGAGCGCGGAGTGTGGCGTCAATGCGACGGCGACTTCCACGACCCGCTCTGAGGCGGCAGATGCGTGTCAGGAGACGCGACTTCTCCCCCGTTTACCCCCGCGGGGCCAGGAGACGGACGCCTCAAGGCTCATAACCCGGAGGTCGTGGGTTCAAATCCCACCCCCGCTATTCGCAAAGCCCCCGCAATCGTGGGGGTTTTGTCGTCCTAGAGGTGGGATTCGCCGCGAGCTGTGGTCCCAATATGGTCCCGTTTTGTGTCATCGGCGCGACGGGGCCCCGTAGAAGCCGTGAGCCAGAAGGCCACGGCTTTTCCTTCCACGCGAGGCTGTCGCACAAACCAAAATCGGGCCCCTGAGCGCCCGTGTGCGGCTTTCTTAGATTTCGCGCAACCTCGACCTCAGCAACGGGGTGGCACTTCGGTCACCGGCCCAGCTTCGGTCTCCAGCGGTGCGCTCAATGGTCGCACCGGTGGCTCTCGGCGAAACCCTTTGTGCGACAGCCTCACGCGAGAGGAGGAGTGCCGGCTCAGTCGTTCGACGCCGGATGCGCGGGAGGGCCGGCTCCGGTCGATGCGGTGGAGCGGGCGTCCTCCCACGTCAGCCCCTCAGACGTCAGTAGGGGGCTGATCTCCTGATCTTCTCCGATCAGATCGAGGGGTCGGAGCGGCCCCTCGCCCGTATCGGGCACCGGGTACGGCCGCTCGCGCCAGCTCTCCACGGCGGAGCGGAGCTCATCGCTGAGCGCGAGCGTCGGACCTCCGCCGCTGCGGTGCCCGGTGTGGTCATCGCCCTCCGCCCGGGCGAGCGCCGTGAACGCGCGCAGCTTCTCGCTCGCCGCGTTCCGCCACGCCTCCTGCGCGGACTCCATGACGTGCTCCAGCCCGTTGCGCATCGCGCCTGAATAGAGCTGGCCGCGACCGGCGAGTTCGTTCGCGGTCCTGCGCATTTCAGCCTTCACCCGGCGGGCATGGTCGCTCGTCCAGCGATCCAGATCGGTCTGAATCTGCGGCGCCTCAGCGTCGTGTTCAGTGACCTCCCGCTTGACCTCAGCGGCCCGTCTTCGCGCCGCGAACAGGTGGTCGGCTAACCACGTGATGATGCTCATGTCCGCAGTATCCCCAGGGATAGGGCATCCACAGGTGGATGAGACCTGACGGGGCGCTGCCGGTCTGCGCGATACGGACGAGTCGATGACCAGGGCGGTGCGCTCCCTCGCGCGCCCGCGGTCTTCGGCGAGCCGCTCGGATTGGCTCCTCAAACCGCCACCGGCGGCCTCAGCACAGCCCACACTCCATCGAGTTCGCGGGGGCTCAGCTACGAGACGTCGTCCGGGCTTCGAGTGGTCATCCTGTGATTTAATCACCTTGGGAGTCCCGGGCCTCCGGCTGAGGCCAGATCGGTTCACCGCAGGAGGCGAGGAGGCGGATGAGCGAGTCGGGTCCACACCTCAGCGGCCTGTGCCGGGAGCGGTTTGATGGCGTGCGCGCTACGTTCGAGCGACTCCTCGAGGACCCGGCTGAGGCCGGCATTGCAGTCGCGGTCGTTGTCGACGGGGAATGCGTGGTCGACCTGGTGGGCTGCGGCGCGACCAATGTGGAGGGAGATTGGAACGAGCGCTCGGCGGCGACGGTCTTCTCGTGCACGAAGGGAGCGGTCGCGCTCTGCGTTCATCTACTCGCTAGCGAAGGGGAGATCGACCCAGATGAACCAGTCGCCGCGGTGTGGTCCGAGTTCGGCAAACACGGTAAGGCCGAAATCACCCCACGGATGCTGTTGAACCATTCCGCCGGAATTCCGGGGCTAAGCGGCGATGTAGCGCCCGCCGAGCTACGCGATGACGAAGCGATGGCGGAGCGTGTTGCCGCCGAAAGCCCTCTATGGCGTCCAGGCAGGGCGCACGGTTACCACCCAGTGACCTACGGGTGGGCTCTAGGAGAGCTTGTTCGCCGGATCACGGGGCAAAGCGTCGGGCGGTTCTTCAAAGACCGGTTTGGCGATCCACTGGGGATCGACTTCTGGATTGGGGTCCCCGATGCCGAGATTGCCCGCGTTAGCGAGGCCGGCTTGGTGGACGAGCCGTACTCTGAGCGCTTCATCGCGGCCGTAGAGCGCGGCGACCCCGTGCAGATTGCGGTGGTGCGGGCCGGAGCGGCTCTCGCGCAAGAGTTCGTCAACGACCCCGCCACCTGGACGGCAGAGCTTCCTGCAACAAATGGGGTGGCAACTGCCCGCGGCCTCGCGGAGCTCTATGCGCTCGTGAGCTCGCGGGAGCGCGCGCTCGAGTATGGATTCAACGAGATCGCGCTCGATCGAATGTGGATGTGTGAGTGGGCGGGCGCGGAGGATCGCGTCTACTTCGAGCCCTATCGGTACGCGAGTGGCTTCTCCACTGCGGACCTGATCACCTCAGGAGGAGCGTTTGGACACGGAGGCCTGGGTGGCTCGATCGGTCTTGCCGACCCCGCGACCAGGGTGGCTCTGGCTTTCGTCACGAACCGGCACGAGAAAGGCGAACGGGAGCTGGACCGGGCCCAGGCGCTGGTCGACGCGCTCTATCGCGCCCTTGGGTTCCGTTATCGAGCCGCGGACCTTTGGGCCAAGTGATTCAGCGGTCCGTGAGCCGATCGCCGATGTGGCGAAAGACACAGACGGCGCTTGACCCGGTGCTCAGGCCGTGTTACGGTCCGGTGATCTAATGACTAGACTACCCCTCCCGGGAGGTTGAAGTTGGGCGCATCCATCCCCACCCCGCGCGTAATCCTTCTCGCGCTGCTCACCCTCGCCGTTGCTGCGATCCTCGGAGGATGTGGGGGAAGCGACTCGGATGGTGGCGCGGATTCCGAGGACTACTTCACTGGGGGTAGCAGCGCTGAGGGCGAGCCGGTACAGGGCGGGACACTCATCTTCGCCCGCACTCAGGAGCCGCTGACTTTCGATCCCGTCGCGTCGGGTGAGAACGGATCGATCTGGCACAACATTCAGCTCTACGACCAGCTCGTCGAGCAGTTGCCGGGTGAGTCGGAGGTCCAGCCCGGCGTGGCGGAGTCCTGGCAGATCAGCGAAGACGGGCTTACGTACGACTTCGAGCTCAGGAAGGGGATGCAGTTTTCGAATGGCGATCCCGTCACGGGGGAAGACGTGAAGTTCTCAATCGATCGCCTCTCTGACGAAAGCGTGAGCGTCTTCCCGTTTGTGGCGCAGAACTTTAGGCGCACGAGCCTGAGGGATGGCGGCCGAGTCTTTCGAATCGAGCTTCGAAAGCCGACACCAGCGCTCCTAGACAACCTCAGCCTCGTCGTGGCGTCGATCGTTCCGAAGGACGTCGTGACTGAGCTTGGTGACGAAAAGTTCGGCCAACAGCCGGTGGGATCGGGGCCATTCAAGGTCGAGCGATTTGAGCCAGGGCAAGAGGTCGAGCTCGTGCGAAACGAGTTCTATTGGCGCGAGGGTCAGCCTTATCTCGACGGTGTGGTCTTCCGCTACGTGACGGACACGAATGCTCGCGTCCTGGGGGTTCGCTCAGGAGATATTCATGTCGCCGAGGCGGTGCCGTTTGCCCAGATCGATGCGCTCAGTAACACCGAGGGGATCCAGATGCTCGTCGAAGAGGGCTATGTGATCAGCAACTTCTCGCTCAATCATGCTCGCGAGCCCCTCGATCAGGTCGAGTTTAGGCAGGCACTGAACCTGGCAACGCCGCGCGAGGAGATGGCGGAGAGCATCTTCGGCGGCAGGGTGGAGATCGCAAACGGGATCCTGCCCAAGGTCGAATATTGGGATGAGAGCATCGAGCCGACTCCCTACGACCCCGAGCGAGCGCGGGAGCTCATCCAATCGTCAGGCAACGATGGAGTCGAGGTCACGCTGGGGATCCCGTCGGGTGAAGCGGACGCCAAGCAGCTGGCTGCCGTAGTGCAGGAGTCCTGGGGGGAGGTCGGGGTCAACCTCCAGATCAGGACGCTCGAGCTCGCGACGTTGTTCGAGGATTGGTTTGCCGGCAAGCTTGACATGGCATACCTCTTGCCGGACACCTCGGATGTTCCAGTGCCGGACGTGTTGGCGTCGATTCTGCAAGATTCGACATCCGCTTTCGATGCAGTCGGGACGAACTACGAATCCAAGGAAGCCACCGAACTGGTCGAGACGGCGACGACGGCGCTGGATGAGTCGGTCCGAGAGGAGGCCTTTGTCGAGCTTCAGCAGATAAGCCTCGACGACGCCCAGAAGGTGCTGTTCTTCTATCAGCCGTATCGAACCGCGGTGCGAGACAACGTGAGGAACTTCAACACATTGCCGACGGGATGGTGGCGTCTCGAGCAGGTATGGCTCGCGAACTGACGCTCGGCCCAGCACCGCGAGCCGACCACCATGGTTTGAACGGAGAGCCTCAGACTGTGCTGGTGGGAATCCCACGTAGCAGTGGCTGAGCCGCAGACCTCACCCGCTCTGAAAACGCCAATCAGCCGATAAGCGTGTCTGGCGCACGAGCAGGCATCAATCACGCGGAGTAGCCGGGAACGTGTGGACGACTAGGCCTTCCTGATGGCTCGTTACGCAGTTCTGAGGGTGCTCCAGGCGATCCCGATCATCTTTGCGGTCTCGGTCGCGGCCTTCGCCCTGATTCATCTGGTCCCTGGCGACCCAGCCCGTGTTCAACTCGGGGCCGCCGCATCTCCCCAAGCGGTAGCCGAGCTTCAACGTCAGTATGGATTGGACGAGCCGCTCGTCGATCAGTACCTGGACTTCTTGGCGGGCGCGGTGCGACTGGACTTCGGGGAGTCGCTGACCCAAAACGTGCCTGTCTCAGCGGCGATTCGAGACCGGATCGTGCCGACGTTGCTGCTCTTGGGGTTCGGCGCGTTGATCGCCGTGGGACTAGCCGTCCCGCTAGCGCTGATCGCCGCGATGCGGCGCGACCGACCCGCTGATCACGCAATCCGGATCGGCGTCATGGTGTTGTTCGCCGTGCCTCCGTTCTGGCTCGGACTGGTGCTGGCCCTGATCTTCGGGCTGCAGCTTGGACTGCTGCCGACCTCGGGCTATCAATCCGAGTTTCCCGACGTGATTCGCAGCCTGGTGCTTCCGTCGGTCACCCTCGGCTTGATGCTCGCCCCGATCCTGGTCGGGACCCTGCGCGGAAGCCTGATCGACACGATGGGAGCCGGGTTCATCGAAGCCGCACGCGCGCGTGGCTTGAGCGAACGACGTGTCGTCGTGCACCACGTCCTCCGAAACTCGCTGACTTCATTTGTGACGGTCCTTGGAGTCGCGATTGGATTCTTCATCAGCGGAGCGGTGGTGGTCGAGGTCGTGTTTGGCATCCCCGGCCTCGGTTCGCTGCTAGTCGACGCGGTTGGGGCGCGGGACTTCCCGTTGATTCAGGGATTGACGGTTGTGCTGGCGGCCGCCGTCGTGCTCGTCAACCTGCTGACAGACATCGCGTACGCGATGATCGACCCGCGGGTGAGATTGTGAGCGTGGATTCGGCGGCGACGCTCCCGGGCCCGGTGGAGCTCGATGCTCGGGCCGTCGTACGAGCCCCCGGTCACGGGAAGCTTTGGGTGGGGATAGCGATAGTCGGACTCGCTGCGCTAGCGGGTGTCGCCGCAGATGTGTTCAATCTCGGCGAGCCCAATCAGACCTCGTTGACCGACGCACTGGAGGCGCCATCAGTTGCGCATCCCTTCGGGACCGACGACGTGGGCCGCGACGTGTTTCTTCGCACGCTTTACGCGACGCCACTGGATCTGCGGGTCGGTCTAGTCGCCACGCTGGTTCCGCTCGCCCTCGGGCTAGTACTTGGCGTGGCCGCCGCGACGTTAGGTCGCCGAGTCGATGCGGTGATCGTCGGGGTGGTCGACTTCCTCTTGGCCTTTCCGTTCATCGTCCTCGTCATGGGCACGGTGGCAATCCTCGGCGCTGGCCTGACCGGCGTCTACATCGGGCTCATGATCAAGAGCCTGCCGACCTTCATACGCCTGGCACGCGCCGAGATGCTCGTCTTGCGTGAGCAGCAGTTCATGCTGGCCGCTCAGACGCTGGGATTTTCGCGGTCCCGGATTCTCTTTCGCCATGGGCTCCCACATGTGATCAGACCCGCGGTCGTGTACGCCCCCGTGGACATGCTGGCGAACATCCTCTACCTGGCAACGCTGTCGTACCTGGGTCTCGGCGTGCAACCGCCGACTCCCGAGTGGGGAGGAATCATTGCCGACGGACAGGACTTCTTGCTCAATGCGTGGTGGATCTCGACCTTGCCAGGAATCTTCGTAGTGGTGGTCGGTCTCGGCTTGTTCCTGATCGGCGACGGTCTCGCCGAGAAGCTCAATGTGAAGACCGGTGGGAAGCTCTAGCTCGCAACAACGAGCTGCACTGGAGGTCGATGCGCTGCGCATCGAGTTTCCTGGGCCCGAGGGCATCGTGACCGCGGCCCATAACGTGAGCTTCTCGGTCGCACCCTCCTCCACCCTGGGGATCGTTGGCGAGTCTGGGGCGGGAAAGAGCGTCACGCTGCGGGCCATCTGTGGTCTCGTCCCCGCCCCCGGTCGGGTGGTCGGTGGTGAGATCAGGATCGGCGACCGATCGTACGCTGCTGCGGGCGACCTCACGCGTATCTGCGGGTCGGATGTCTCAATGATTTTTCAGGATCCTGCCAGCAGCCTCGATCCGGTGCTGTCGATCGGGACCCAGCTCAAAGAGGTCCTGACGAGCAAGATGGGGATGCAGAAGCGGGACGCCCGCACTCGGGCCGTCGAGCTACTCGAACTGGTTGAGCTACCGTCTCCAGCGAGACGCCTGAACTCGTATCCACACGAGTTGAGCGGGGGAATGCGCCAACGGGTGATGATCGCCCTCGCGCTGGCCTGTGAGCCTCGCGTGCTGCTCGCCGATGAGCCGACGACCGCACTCGACGTCACGACGCAAGCTCGAATCCTGGAGCTCCTTCGCAATCTTCAGCAAGAAACGAACATGGCGATCGTGTTCGTTACTCACGACCTCGGCGTCGTAGCGGAGCTGTGCAACGAGGTCGCGGTCATGTACGCCGGATTCATAGTCGAGCGCGCACCGATCGAGCGGCTCGTTGCGCGAGCTCGACATCCCTACTCCAACGCCCTCCTGGAGGCGGTCCCCCAGGTCTACGTGAAGGACCTTCCGCGCGCGATCCCAGGGGAGACTCCAGACCTCGAGGCGTTGCCGGCTGGATGCCCGTTTCAACCGCGTTGCGACTATGTACGTCCTTCCTGCGCGCAGCTGAATATGGAACTGGAGACGCTCAAGGGCTCGGCCTGTCCGTTTGTCGACGCCGGCCTCGCGCGGCCGGGTCAGGCTGACTCATGAAGGCGATTGTCGGCGGGACCCCGCAGCCGCTCCTGCGCGCGGTCGGTCTCACGAAACGCTATGGGGGAACCAGAGGGATCGTACGCCGGGTGATGCGCCTCGAGGTCGAACAGACGCTTGCGCTGGACAACGTTTCGCTTCAGGTAAACCGTGGAGAGAGCGTTGGAATCGTTGGAGAGTCCGGTAGCGGGAAGACCACCCTCGTCCGCAGCTTAGTTCGACTAATCCCGCTGGACTCGGGACAGGTGATTTTCGACGGATCAGACCTTTCGAGGCTCGACACGTCTGAGCTCGCGCAAGTGCGCCGCCGCGTGCAATTGATCTATCAGGATCCGTACTCGTCGCTCAACCCGGCACTGTCGATTGGCGGGGCGATCGCCGAGCCCGCCGTGGTGCACGACTTGGTCTCCAAAGCCGATGCGAGGTCGCGGGCGGTCGAACTGATGGATCAGGTTGGCTTGAGCCCGAGACTCTTCGATCGGCGTCCTCGGGAGCTCTCCGGGGGGCAGCGTCAACGCGTGGCGATCGCCAGGGCCCTCGCCACGGGGCCGGATGTGCTGCTCGCGGACGAGGCCGTCAGCGCGCTAGACGTCTCGATCCAGGCTCAGATCCTGCGCCTGTTCGATCAGCTACGACGCGAGCTAGGCGTCACGCTCGTAACCGTCTCTCACCAGCTTGGCACTGTCGCGCAACTCTGCGATCGAGTCGTAATCATGCACGACGGGCAAGTCGTGGAAGAAGGCAAGACCGAGGTGGTCTTCAGGGCGCCGGCGCATAGCTACACGGCAGAGCTCCTCGCCGCTCAGCCGGGCAGGTCGCTCTTGAGTGGGACGGCTAAGCCCGCGTCGCGCTCCAACCAGGAGCCTGACGCATCCAAAGGCTTCTCCGGTGTCTAAGCGCCATGCCTCCGTTGCTCGGGATCGCGTCGACTGGCAGGGGGAGGACGTGACTTCGCGCAGCCGGGCATTCATTCGTCTCGCTGCCTCTCCAGTGAGCTGGGGCATTGATTTCGCCGACCACCCAGACAATCCGCCATGGTCGCAGGTGCTCGATGAGATCGCCGCTTCCGGATGCACCTGGACCGAGCTGGGACCAATCGGCTATCTGCCCGAGGCGCCACAAGAGGTGCGTCGAGCCTTGGCCGAACGGTCCCTTCGAGTCGCCGGGTCTTGGCTGGTGCAACCTCTGAGCGATCCCGAGGCAGGCGTCGGTTTGCTGAAGGAGGCGAATCGAACGTGCGAGGTCATCGCGGCCGCTGGAGGGAGCTTCCTGATCGTTATCGACTCGGTTCGGGAGGAGCGGAACAGAACCGCGGGGCGAGGTGATGAGGCTCGCCGCCTATCGGACGACGAGTGGCAGGCGTTCGCCGAGCGGATAGCTCAGATCGTCGATGTCGCGCGAGGCCATTCTCTGCGTCCAGTCTTCCATCCACACACCGCGACTTGTGTGGAGTTCCCAGATGAAATCGAGCGCCTGCTCGCGGAGTTCTGCGCCGACGAGCTGAATCTGTGCTTGGACACCGGCCATGCCGCCTTCAGCGGGACCGACCCCATCGCGCTCTATGAGCGGATCGCACCTCGGGTCAGATATCTGCATCTCAAGGACGTCGATGGTGTGGTGCTCGAGCGAGTGAAGAGCCAGCGGATGGGTTTCTGGGAGGCGATCAAGCTTGGCGTCTTTTGCCCCCTAGGCCGAGGGGTCGTGGACTTTGGGGCGCTGCGGAACCGCCTGGACAGTGCGAGTTTCGACGGCTGGGCTACCGTGGAGCAGGATCGCGATCCAGCTGGAGAGGCAACGGCCCTAACCGACCTCCGCACGAGCGTGAAGTTTCTCGATTCGCTCGGGTTTCACCAGGTAGAGGCCCGCCAATGATCGTCGCGTGAAGGTCGTCGCGAACTGCCGAGCGCCGAATCGATGTAGGCACAATGTCGCTCCGCCCCGTCGACGTCGGTCAAGTGATGTCTCTGCGCGCGCGAGCTCGTAAGGGCTCGGTGATGACCAATGATGCAGGCCTTCGTATGGGGCGTGAAGCGCTGATGTGGCTGAAGGGCAGGCGACGCGACCTGCTCGATGACCTTCGAGCCCTGGTCGAGCAGGAAACACCGTCGGGAGACCCGGAGCTATTGCGACGCGCGGCGAGTTGGCTCGCGGACTGGCTGGGCGGGCTCGGCGAGGTCACGGTCGTCGCGAGCCACGAGGGTGGGCCGCATCTCATGGTTGACGTAGGGCAGGTCGAACCGGGCCGGTCAGCGCTCGTCCTGTGCCACTACGACACCGTGTGGCCCCGGGGCACGATCGAAAGACGACCATTTTCCGTCGGGGTCGACGCGGCCGAAGGCCCGGGGGTGCTCGACATGAAGGCGAGCATCGTGCTCGTCCGCCACGCTCTCGAGTTCCTGCTAGCGGAGAACGTGGACGTCCCCGGTGGCGTCCGCGTCTTCGTCAGCTCAGACGAGGAGCTCGGCAATCCCACCTCCGACGAACTCATCCGTGAACTTGCAGGACAGGCGAAACACGTGCTGGTGATGGAGCCTCCACTTGCGGATGGTCGACTAAAGACTTCTCGCAAGGGCTACGCGTCGGTCCGCCTCAGGATCGGCGGACGTGCGGCGCACGCTGGCATCTCTCCTGATCACGGAATCAGTGCGTCGGTTGAAGCCGCCCGAGCCGCTCTGTTCGCCGACCAGCTAAACGCTGGCTCGACGACGGTGAACGTTGGTGTCATTCGATCTGGGCACCGTGCGAACGTGGTGCCCCCAGAAGCGGAACTGCTACTCGACGTCCGAGCCGCCAATGAAGCCGACTTAGAGGCGACGCTAGGGGCGCTTCGTGCCTATCGAGCCAAGTCTTCTCAGGCGCGGGTGGAGGTGGCCATCATGACCAGACGCCCTCCGATGCAGCGCGTTCCGAATATGAATCGGCTCGTCACGAGCGCCCAGCGCGTGGGGGCAGCGCTTGGCATGACGATCCGTGAGGGGTACACGGGTGGAGTTAGCGAGGGCAATCTCGCCCAAGCAGCTGGTGCGCCGACGATCGATGGGCTCGGTGTGGTCGGGGTAGGGCCGCATCAGGAAGACGAGCGAATCTGCGTCAGCTCGTTGGTGGAGAGAACTGCACTGCACGCGGGAATGCTGTTGGACCTCTCGAGAGATGATGGGCAGGATGACGACGGACCCATGGCCTTGCGTTGGTGAGATCCGACGAGACTCCGCGCCTAAGCCCGATCAGCGAGCTGGTCGGCAACGTCCGGTTCGACGACCCCTGGCGTTGGCTCGAAGGTGAAGGTGTCGAGACCCAGGCGTGGGAAGCGCGGCGAACGGCCGAGGCGGCCGCTGCCTTGAGCACGTTTGCAACCGACGAGGCCTTGGTGCGGGTCATCGACGGCCATCTCAGCCACTCGAGACGTGCGTGCCCACGGTGGAGCGGCAGCCAGTGGTTTCGCGTCGATCGCTGCCCGGAGGGACATCCGAGCCGCCTGTTGCGGCTCTCGGACTGGAGCGCTGACGGCACCGAGGTCATCGAAGCGGGTCAGTTGGAGCGCGAGCCAGCGTCGATCGATTGGTGGCACCCATCGCCGGATGGGAGTCTCGTCGCCCTGGGCGTGTCTTCGTCGGGCGATGAGCAATGTGCACTACACATCGTGCGGGTGGACGACGGGGAAGTCCTAGGCCCTCGCCTTGCGCATGCCTCTGGCGGGGGAGCAGTATGGAGTCCGGATAGCGGGAGCCTCTACTGCCTCCTGGGCACAGCTTCCGATGCTCAAAGCATGCTGAAGGACCTCTATCGCGTTGAGGTCGACGTGGCGCCTCGCATCGTGCCAATGCCACAGCAATATCGTCGTCGTCGAGCGGGGCTCCAGCTCTCGGGCAGCGGCCGATATCTGGCGGTCATTGAACAGCCGGCGGCGCCGAGGATCGCTTGCGTCTGCGATCTCGAAACGGGACGGTGGTCAGGCGGTCCGCCCATTGACGAAGGCGTCATCTGGGCGGGGTTTTTCGCGGGCGACGAGTACTACGCCGTCACGACGGATCGTGCAACTCGAGGGCGCGTCGTGATGTCGAGCATGGCCGGCTTGGGCGATCCGACCAGCTGGACCGAGGTCGTCGGTGAGGGCGAGGAGGTCCTTCGGGCGATTACGCGTTGTGGCGACGAACTAGTGCTCTGCTACTACTCCGGCGGAGCCTCGGCCCTGAAATTGCGGGCGCTAGAGGGAGACGCCGTGTTGCGGGACGTTCCGCTCCCTGGCAGGGGATTGGCGAGCACTGACGGGCGGTCGCCAGAACAGTACGGGGTTGCGCCACCAGTCAATGCCGATGAAACCGGCCTCTGCTTCGCGTTCGCGGCGCACTCGCGCCCCCCGCAGTTAGCGCGCTATGACAAGGAACGGGAGGCGCTTCACTGGGCGCCCGCCGCTGGTCCGCAGTTGGACGTTTCGTCCTCATTGGAAGCCTGCGAGTCTGCGGATGGCACGACCGTGGGATACGAGCTCGTGGAGTGCGCACGTGCCGGCGCCGGGCCGAGAGCAACGCTCCTCGTCGTATACGGGGGGTGGAATGCGGTGTCGGGCGCCGCTGGGTATCCGGGCGAACTCGCAGCGTTCATTGAGGCGGGGGGTACATTGGTGTACGCCCACGTCCGGGGCGATGCGACGTTCGGCGCGGATCAGTGGCGGGCGGGTCGTCGTCGAACCAAACAGCGGACTATCGACGACGTGCTGGCCGTCGCCGAGCACCTGATCTCACGGGAAAGAACGTCTCCCAGCTTGCTCGGACTTTGGGGCGCGAGCAATGGGGCCCTCGTTGCCGGGGCAGCCATGACTCAACGACCCGATCTGTTCAAAGTCGTGGTCGCGCTGGTACCCCTGTTCGATCTCGGCCGATTGACCACGAATCGGTTCGGGGAGCATGTGGCATGGGAATATGGTGATCCGGCGATCCCTGAGGAGGCGCGGTGGCTACGGGCCTACTCCCCGTATCACAACGTCCGCGCGCGAGCGCGGTACCCGAGGACGCTGATCGTGGCCGGGGAGAACGATTTGCGAACTCCGCGATGGCACGGGAGGAAGATGTTCGCGGCCCTCCAGCATTCCGCTTCGGTCGACCGTGATGCCAGGGAGGGCGGCGATCCCGACGGCGGATCGGGATCCCCGGCAGTTCTATTTCGGGTTTACGGTGGTCGAGGTCATGAAAGCACGACCGACGGAGCGTCCGCGGAGATGGTGGCCGAACGAGTGGGTTTCGTTATGAGTGAGCTTGGGCTTTACGGCCCAGGCGTGCGCCCGGCAACGCAGTTTGCCGGCGATCCGATCCGGGGAAGGGGTCGCGGTGGCTAAGCCCGTTAGCCTGCCGTCCTGGCCCGGCGGTGCTGAGGTTGGTGTCTCGCTCACATTTGACGTCGATGGAGACCCGGCCTTGGTCGGCTCGCGCCCGCACGCGTCGGGCCAGCTCTCAACGCTGTCTCAGTTTCGCTTCGGCCTCACGCGGGGTGTCCCGCGGTTGCTCGAGCTGCTCGAATCGTCCGGCATTCGCGCGACCTTCTACGTGCCCGGGATGACCGCAGAGAGCTACCCCGAGGTGATCCGGGAAATCGCTCAGGCGGGCCATGAACTCGGTCATCACGGCTATGCCCATTTGCGCCCTGACGCAACCACGGAAGAGGGACAGCGAGCAGAGATCGAACGCGGTATCGCCTCGCTCGGGGAGGTGGCCGGCGTGAACCCGGTCGGGTATCGCGCTCCGTTCGCCGAGTTGACGCCCGAGACCCTTGCTCTCCTGCTCGAGCATGGGTTCGCCTACGACAGCAGCTGCATGGGCGACGATCGACCATACGTAGAGGAGTTCGGCGATCACGCGATTCTCGAACTCCCAATTCATTGGTCACTCGACGACGCTCCCTATCTGCTGCTCACACTCGACGATGACGGTCAGCTTCAAGATCCCCGCGCGGTGATGGCGATTTGGCTCGCTGAGTTTCGAGCTGCGGTCAAGGAGCGCCGGCATGTGACCTACGTGATGCATCCGGAGGTGATCGGCCGCGGGGCTCCACTGGCCGCCCTCACTGAGTTTCTGGAAGTGATCTCGCACGAAGCGAAGGTGGCGTTCGTTCCGCACGCTGAGCTAGCTGGGGTGCTGGTCGCTAAGGGCAGTGATATAGTCACTAGATGACTGTTCGGCCACGCCGAGTTTCGGAGTCATCCGAATGAGCGAACTCGCGATTCGGGGCGGACCGCCCGCGGTGTCCGCGCGCCATGACCGGCGCTGGCCGGAGATCTTGGACGCGGATCGAGAGGCCGTCATGCGAGCATTGAACAGCGGGCGTCTCAGTGGCTGCAACGCGCCCGAGGTTGCTGGACTCGAGGACGACTACGCGGACTACCTCGGGGTATCGCACGCGCTGGCGCTTAACAGCGGCACCGCTGCGCTGCATTGCTGTGCGGCTGCGGTCGGCCTCGAAGCCGGCGACGAAGTACTCGTTCCAGCATTCACGTTCATGGCAAGCGCGATGGCGGTATGCCACCAGGGAGCCGTTCCCGTCTTCTGCGACGTCGAGCCGGAGCGATTCAACCTCGATCCCGCCCGCGTTGAAGAGCGCATCACACCTCGAACGAGAGCGATCATGGTCGTCCACCTACACGGCATGCCGGCCGATATGGACGAGATCGTGGGAATTGCGGCCAAGCACGGGCTGGAAGTGATCGAAGACACGGCGCAGGCGCACGGCGCCATCTACCGCGGCCGGACCGTCGGCACCATTGGCAAGTGCGCGGGCACCAGCCTCCAAGAGACGAAGAACCTATCCGGAGGCGACGGGGGGTTGTTCGTAACCGATGATGATCTCTGCTACGCGGTGGCGAGTCGGTTACGGATCTTCGGGGAGGACATTTTCGAGCCGGCTTACGGCCGTTATTACTGGTCGCACGGGATCGGCTGGAACTACCGAAACCATGAGCTGTCGGCGGCCCTAGCCCGGTCACAACTTCGACGACTTGACGACTACAACAGCACGGCGAGCGGGAATGCAGAGCGTTTGACCGCGAGGATCCGCGGTGTTCGCGGTCTTCGGGCGCCTCTCGAGCCCGAAGATCGGAGGTCGATCTGGTACGCGTATCGCGTCACGCTCGACCCCGATGATCTGGGGTACGACGGCGAGGCGATCGAGCTGCGCGATCGCGTGATGCGGGCGCTCGACGCCGAAGGAGTGCCGGTGATGATCTGGCAGGATTTCGCGCTACCCGCGCATCCGGTGTTTCGCCGGGCGATTCGTACTTGGCATCCGACACATGACTCGGAACCACTTCGTGAGTGGGATCCGCACGAATATCCAGTGTCCCAGCGGATCGCCGACCTCAGCTTCGTCATCGGCTCACCTTCGTCCCCAATGGCGGTCCTGAGCACCGAGATCGTGGAGCAGTACGCCGACGCACTGGAGAAGGTGATCTCGGGGCTGGAGTCCCTGCTGGAGATGCCGTACGACCCAATTCCTCGGGCTCCGTCAACGCCGTGAGGATCTCGTCCCAACGGTGAGCGGTGCATTTCAGCTGTTCTCCACCGCTGTGATTTACTGACTTACTCATGAGTCGCCTTCACCGTGACGCGATGCGGGTTCTGATCGGTGACATCGTCGAGGGCCGGATTGGGGACGGCGAGTTGCTTCCCAGGGAGGCGGATCTGGCGACACAGTTCGACGTCAGTCGCGGAGTCGCCCGCGAGACGATCCGAGGACTCGAGGAACGTGGGTTGGTTAGGGTCAAGCACGGCCGTGGCGCCGCGGTAACGCCGGCATCGGACTGGGATTCCCTGGACCCTGAGGTTCTGAGTGCGTTGCTGGGCAGCAGCCGTGGACCCGCCGTGCTCGCCGACTTCGTCGAGTGCCGGTTGATCCTTGAGGTTGAGGCCGCCGGCCTGGCCGCAGAGCGCGGTTCAAAGGCGCACGTGGAGATCTTGGCACAGGCCTACCAAGAGATGGAGGAGACCGCGGAGCGGGCTCGCGGCAATCCGGCCGCGGAGTCCCTCTACCACGAGGCCGACATCGCTTTCCACCGAGCCGTGGTTTCGGCGACCGAGAACCAGGCCCTTGGGCAGATCACGGAGCCGCTCCAACGTGCCCTTGGAGCCGCTCTTCGTTCGCTCGCTAGGCCCGAGTATCGATTCGACCGCGGCCTCCCCGAGCACGAGCGGATCCTGAACGCGATTCGAGACCGCGACCCCGACGAGGCCCGCGAGGCGATGCGCGCCCATCTCTCGACCGTCGGCGACTATCTGCGCGAGTACGCGACGAAGTCTAGCCGTCCGCCTCGTGCCAAACGGCGGCAGCCTCGCAAGCGAGCTCCGACCGCAACCCGCGGATAGGCGTCGCTTCTGTGCGGTCGGCTCGCGCTTGGCGAGGCGTTTGCCAGTAGGAGAGGAAGGTGATTTAATCACTTCATCTCTACGCCGCGGGCACTCGTTACCTGGATGAATTTCGACCTCCACGGGGCACGCAGCCGCGCGATGCTTGAGGCCTCCGGGGTAGAGGTAAACCTGGCGCCGAAAGCCGGTGCCAGAACCCCGGCTGAGGTTGCGAGTCTCGTTCGCGACTGCGTTGCGGCGGTGGTGAGCACCGATCCCTTCGATGCGGACGTCTTCAGCCGGGCGCCGTCGCTTCGCGTCATCGCACGGATGGGCGTCGGGACCGATTCGGTCGATCTCAGCGCGGCCACTCGGGCGGGCGTCGCGGTAACGACAACTCCGGGGGCGAATACGGCGACCACTGCCGACCACACCCTGGCCTTGCTGCTCTCCCTGATCCGGAGGATCGTCGAGAACGACCAGGCGGTCCGCGCTGGGCATTGGAACAGGGCCGATGACCTGACGCCCTGGGAGCTGAGCGGCAAGACGATCGGCTTGATTGGCTTCGGAGGCATCGGTCAAGCCGTTGCGAGGCGCCTCTCCGGTTTTGACGTCACGCTGCTGGCGGTCGATCCGCGCGGTGTCGACTCCGCCGGAGACAGCGTCAGAGAGTGTTCGCTCCGAGACGTTCTGAGCCGCTCGCACGTGGTCAGCGTCCACGCCCCGCTCAACGACCAGACACGGGGCATGATCGGTCGGCGCGAGCTCGCCTCGATGCGCTCCGACGCGATCCTGATCAACACCTCTCGAGGTGGGCTCGTCGATCAGCAGGCCTTGATCGACGCGCTTCAGGCCGGGCACCTACGCGGTGCTGGATTGGATGTCTTCGAGGACGAACCACTGGGCGAGTCTCCGCTGAGATCGATGCAGCAGGTCGCGTTGAGTCCGCACATCGCGGGCCTGAGCGATCGATCGATCGGCGAGATGATCGACCGGGCGACACTCCAGGTGCTCCGCGTCTTGTCCGGTCGTCACGAGCCCGACATCGTGAACCCGGAGGCGCTCGCGCACCGAAAGTTTCGTCACCCCGTGATTCCCCGCGACCTCGCGACCGAGGTCGCGATCGATTCCGAGGGGTTGGGCATGTGATGCCAGCGGGACGGAGGGCCGAGACCAAGCGCGCCGAGCGCGCAACCAGGATCGGGACTTTCGTATCGGTCGGTGACGCTTCGCTGGCCGAGGCGTTGGGTTCTGTTTTCGACGTCCTCGTCGTCGATCTCGAGCATGGATCGCTGGATGTATCGCAGGCGCAGATCCTCATCCTTGCGATCCAAGCCTCCGGTGCCGCGGCCTACGTCCGCGTCGCCAGCGTCGATGATCCGCGCCTCGCGGCGGTACTGGACGCGGGCGCCGACGGGGTGGTCTCTCCGATGGTGGAAACGCAGCAGGACGCAGCCGCGTTCGCACGGAGGGTTCGCTATCCGCCTAGTGGCAGGCGGAGCTACGGGCCGCGTCGAGTAGCCGACTACGGGCGCAGCTCGGCGCTCGACGGTCCGGACCCTGTGTGCGGAATCCAGATTGAAACCAGGGCCGCGATCGACGCTGCTCCTGAGATTTGCGGCGTCGAGGGTATCGGCCTTGTGGTCGTTGGTTGCAGCGATCTCTCAGTTTCGCTCGGTACGCCCCTGGCTCTCGACACCGATGAGCTGCGAGGGGCGATCGCGCGAGCTTCGGCCGTGGCTACGAGTGCTGGGGTTCCATTTGGTCTTGCATTTGCGGGAGACGTCAAGCGACTTGGCCAGCTGACCGACGGTCCCGTCGATCTGCTTCTTCACGGCGTCGATTTACGCATCTATCTGGCGGCAGCTGATGCGCTCGCATCGACGCTCCGCGAGGTCACAGCGCCTCTGCCGGCCGGGGTCGGGTTGGGGCACGAGACTGCGCCGCCGTCAGTGCAGAGCGACGGGGACGCGCGTGGCTGAGTACCTGAAGCGCTCGGCCGCGCCGTCATCCGAGGGCGACGATGCTGTAAGGCGCGTCGTCGCTGAGATGCTCTCGGCGATCGAGAGCGAAGGCACCGACGCCGTTCGCCGCTACTCGGCCGATCTCGACGGATGGTCGCCCGACTCATTCCGGGTCGGCGTCGAGGAGATTGAGGCCGCGTTCATAGCGACGCCCGAGGCGCTGCGCGAGAGCATCTCGTTCGCTCAGGACCAGGTTCGGCGCTTTGCGGAGGCACAACTCGCCACCCTCGATGAGCTCGAGATCGAGACGCTGCCTGGCGTGGTGCTGGGCCACCGCCACATCCCAGTCTCGCGCGTAGGGGCTTACGTGCCCGGCGGGCGCTATCCGATGCTCGCCTCGGCGTTCATGACGGTGCTGGTTCCAAAGGTCGCAGGGGTGCAGAGGGTGGTCGCCTGCGCGCCGCCGCGCGAGGGGAGAGGAATCCATCCCGCGCAGCTCCACGCGATGGCGAGTTCGGGCGCGGATGAGATTCTCTGCCTCGGCGGGGTCCAGGCGCTGGCGGCGATGGCCTTCGGCTTGGAGGGGCTCGAGCCCGTCGACATGCTCGTCGGCCCCGGCAATGCGTACGTCGCCGAAGCAAAGCGCCAGCTCTTCGGTCAAGTCGGCATCGATCTGCCGGCCGGGCCAACCGAGGTGATGGTCATCGCCGAAGACGGGGCCGACGCCGCGCTGATCGCCGCCGACCTCTTAGGGCAGGCTGAGCACGGGCCGACCTCGCTGGCGATCTTGGTGACTACCGAGCGTCATCTGGCCGTGGCCGTGCAGGCTGAGATCGAGAGTCAGCTACGGCGTCTGCCGACGGCTGAGGTGGCGGCGGCGGCGTGGCGCGAACGCGGAGAGGTCGTGGTGGCCGATGATCGCGAGGAGGCGGTTGAGCTGGCGGACCGCTACGCGCCCGAACATCTCGAGGTGCACGCCGAGGACGGGGCGCTCGACGAGTACCTAAGCGCCCTTCGCAACTACGGATCGCTGTTTCTTGGCGCCCGCGCCACGGTGGCCTACGGCGACAAGGCGATCGGCACGAATCACGTCCTGCCCACCGCCGGCGCGGCGCGGTTCACGGGCGGTCTGTGGGTGGGCAAGTTCCTGAAAACGGTCACCTACCAGCGCCTAACCGACGAGGGCACACGACGGATCGCGCCAGCCGCAGCGGCGATCTCCGAGGCCGAGTTCTTCGCCGGGCACGCCCTGACGGCAACTATCCGCCTTGAGCGGCTCGCGGCTGGCCGATGAGCAACTTGACGCTGCAAGAGCCCGAGACCGGGGAGCTTCCGGTGCATTCCGCGGTCAAGACCGCTTGGACCGAGGCGCTGGCTCAGCTAGAGCGTGCCGCCGAGTTGCTCGAGCTCGACGACGGCCTGCACTCGATGCTGCGGGTGCCGCGACGCGCGGTCGCACTGGCGGTCCCAATCTATCGAGACTCGGGAGGCCGGGAAACGTACGTTGGGTATCGCGTCCAGCACAGCCTTACCCGGGGCCCGGGCAAGGGCGGGCTCCGATACCACCCGGACGTCACGTTTGACGAGATGAAGGCACTCGCGATGTTGATGAGCTGGAAGTGCGCTGTCGTCGAGGTGCCTTTCGGGGGCGCTAAGGGAGGGATCCGCTGTGATCCCAATGAGCTCTCAGATAGCGAGCGCGAGCGCTTGACCCGGCGATACGCCAGCGAGCTGGCGCCGCTCATCGGACCGACGAAGGACGTGCTCGCCCCCGATCTGAACACGGGGGAACGCGAGATGGCCTGGATCATGGATACCTACTCCACCGCTGTTGGATCCCCGGTCGCGACCTGCGTCACCGGTAAACCGGTGATCGTCGGCGGCTCTCCGACGCGTCGCTCGGCGACCGGCGCAGGAGTCGTCCATCTGTTGCGTCGCGAGGCAGCAGCGATCACTCGGCGACCCATTCGGGTCGCGATCGCGGGCTTTGGCACCGTAGGTCGCACGGTGGCGGAGATGCTCGCCGAGCTCGACGAGTTCGAAGTGGTGGGCGTGAGCGATGAGAGCGGAGCCCGTTACCGGGCCAACGGGTTGCCGATCGCGGAGGTCTGCGCCGCGGTCGATCGCGGCGCGTCGATCGGCGAACTGGACATCGGCGAGTCGCTTGAGCGCGACCGGCTGCTCGAGGTGCCCTGCGACATCCTGGTCCCGGCAGCGGTCAGCAACGCGATTGACGCCCGAGTTGCAGGCGAGGTGCGTGCGACGCTCATTGTTGAAGCCGCGAACGGCCCGGTGACCGCCGAAGGGGACGCGGTGTTGGCCTCTCGCGGGATTCTCGTCCTGCCCGATCTGTTGGCCAACGCTGGCGGCGTAGTCGCTAGCTACTACGAGTGGGCCCCGCAGCCAGCGTCCCCGAGCTGGCCTGGCTCCGCGGTCGGGGAGGCCGTCCTTGCCCGGCTCGATCGTGCTTATGAGGAAGTGCGCGCGTTCGCCACGGAGCGCGGTCTCTCCTGGCGGGATGCGGCGCTCTGCCTCGGCGTCAAGCGAGTCGCCGACGCACACTTGGCAAGGGGCCTCTACCCGTGAGCGTGCCGACCGGAGCGCCGGACCAGCTGGCGAGGTTTCGCCTCGACGGCAAGACAGCACTGATCACCGGTGCCGGCCGTGGGATCGGTCGCAGCACCGCCTTGCTTCTCGCAGAGCTCGGGGCCGAGGTGGTCGGCGTCAGCCGCACCGAGGGGGACCTCGAGCAGTTGGCGACGGAGATCGAGGCTCGCGGGGGCCACTTCCACCCAAGCCCCGGCGATGTCACCGATTCAGGCAGTCTGCGCCGCGCCCTGGCTGCGAGCGAGCGAATCGACATTCTCGTCAACTCGGCCGGAGCGAACATCCCCGAGCCGTTTCTCGAAGTCAGCGCTGAACACCTGAATTCGTTGGTTGAGCTCAATCTGACCGCCACCTTTCTCGTCTCCCAGGGCGCGAGCCGCAAGATGGCGCAGGCGGGGGGCGGGGCGATCGTCAATCTCTCCTCGCAGATGGGTCACGTCGGCGCCGCCAATCGCACGGTCTATTGCGCGACCAAGCACGCGGTGGAAGGTCTCACCAAGGCGATGGCGGTCGAGCTAGCCCCCCTTGGCATTCGCGTCAACTCGGTAGCCCCGACCTTTATCGAGACGCCGTTCACGGCACCGTTCCTCGAGGACGCCACGTTTCGCTCGGAGGTTGAGGCACAGATTCCGCTCGGACGCATCGGTGACGCTGACGAAGTTGCCGGTGCCATCGCCTTCTTGGCCTCGCCGGCGGCATCGCTGGTGACGGGAGCGTCACTCCTGGTCGACGGGGGATGGACGGCGAAGTGAGCCACGCGCCTGTCACACTCGCAACCGGGCCCGTGTCATGGGGCGTAGATTTCGCCCACGCTCCCGACAATCCGCCTTGGGAGCGGGTCTTCGATGAGATCGCTGCGGCGGGGTACGCGGTCACCGAGCTAGGGCCGCTCGGGTATCTGCCCGAGGACGCCGATCGTGTGCGTGACGAACTTGAGGCTCGCGGACTCGCCGTCGCGGGGTCGTTCCTGTTCGAGCCGCTCCACGACCCCGCGGCTCGCGACGGCGTCGTTGACGTCGCGCGTAGGACCTGCAAGCTGATCTCCGAGCTGGGGGGACGCTACCTCGTGATGATCGACGAGGCCTCGGACAAGCGTGCGGCAACCGCCGGGCGCACGTCGGCGGCCCCGCGGCTAGAGACGGAGCCGCGTAGTCAATTGGTCGACATGGTGACCCGCGTGGCGGCAGTCGCGGCCGAAGAATTCAACCTGCGCGCCGTCCTGCACAACCACGTTGGCACGTATGTCGAGTTCATCGATGAGATCGAGTGGGTGCTGGAGGCCGTCGACGAGGAACTCCTGGGATTGTGTATCGATACCGGACATGCCGCCTACGCCGGGATCGAGCCAGCGGAGCTCTTCGAACGTCATCACGAGCGGGTCCCATACCTTCACTTCAAGGATGTCGACGGTCCAGTCCTGGCCGAGGCGCGGCGGCTCGGACATGGCTTTTGGGGGGCGATTGGCGCTGGAATCTTCTGTCCGCTCGGCCAAGGGATAGTCGATTTCGCACGCCTGGCACATCACCTGCGCTCGCACGGGTTCCGCGGTTGGGGCACCGTCGAACAGGACCGCGAGGCGGACTCCGGGAACCCCCTCCAAGACGTGATCGCGAGCCGCGAGTATCTCGAGCGGGTTGGCATCGCAGAGAAGGGAGTCGTCGGGCGATGACGGTCGAACCAACCAACGCTCGCCACGGGGCGCGAGGGAAGGCGCCAACCGCTCGGTTGACTGTGGCGCAGGCGCTGGTCAGGTACCTCGTCGCACAGTGGAGCGAGCGCGACGGAGTCCGCCAGCGAGCGATCCCCGCAGGGTTTGGGATCTTCGGCCACGGTAACGTCTGCGGCCTCGGCCAGGCTCTGGCCGAGGCCGGCGATTCGCTGCCGCTCTACCAGCCGAAAAACGAGCAGTCGATGGTCCATGCAGCCGCGGGCTTCGCGAAGGCAACGCGGCGGCTGCAAACGCTGGCCTGCACGGCCTCGATCGGACCTGGCTCGACGAATCTCGTCACCGGCGCCGCGACCGCGACCGTAAACCGTCTTCCGGTCCTGCTGCTCCCCTCAGATACGTTCGCGACCCGTTTCCAGGGCCCGGTCCTCCAGCAGCTCGAGCATCCGGTCGAGGCCGACACCACGGTCAACGACTGCCTGCGGCCGGTGAGCCGCTACTTCGACCGGATTTCGCGCCCGGAGCAGCTCCTTACGGCGCTGCCCGAGGCAATGCGAGTTCTGCTCGATCCCGCCGAGACCGGCGCGGTCACGATCTCGCTGCACCAGGACGTCCAAGGCGAGGCGTTCGACTATGCGCTCGAGTTCTTCCAGTCGCGCACTTGGGCCGTTCCCCGTCGCCCGCCCGAGGCGAGTGAGCTCGCCGCTGCGATTGAGTTGGTCTCTCGGTCTGAACGCCCCCTGCTAATTGCCGGTGGGGGTGTCCGTTACTCGGGCGCGGAAGCGGAACTCGAGGGGTTCGCCGCCGGATTCGAGGTTCCCGCCTGTGAGACCTCAGCCGGAAAGGGGACGCTTCCAGCCGGCTGGCCCTCAGTGGGCGGGATCGGTGTCAACGGAAGCGCCGCGGCCAACGAGCTTGCTCGCGACGCCGATCTCGTGATTTGCGTCGGCACCAGGCTGACCGACTTCACGACCGCGTCTCACTCGCTTTTTCAGCACCGCGATGTGCGGTTCGTTGGGATCAACGTCTGCAGCCCGGATGCGCACAAGCTTGGTGCGGCCCCACTAGTCGCGGACGCGAAAGTCGCTCTGCTTGCCCTGGGCGATGCCCTTCGGGATCGAGGTTGGCAGGCTCCGGAGAGTTATGCCGAGGAAGCGCGTGCCGCATGGGGTCGCTGGGAGTCCGATCTGGACGCGAGCCTCGACGGCGATGAAGGGGGGTCGCTAACCGGCGGCCAGGCCTACCGCGCCGTCAATCGCCACGCGCGGAGCGGCGATTGGGTTGTCGCCGCTGCCGGCAGCCCGCCGGGCGATCTTCTGAAGAGCTTTGCTACGCCACGCGGAGTCCGAACCCACATCGAATTCGGCTATTCGTGCATGGGCCACGAGATCCCGGCGGGACTCGGAATCCGGATGGCCGATCCGGAGGCCGGGGAGGTGTTCGTCGTAATCGGCGACGGCACGTACCTGATGGCGCCGAGCGAGCTCGCGACGGCGGTCCAGGAGGGGCTCAAGGTCACCGTAGTCGTGCTGATCAATCACGGTTATCAATCGATCCATGGCCTGCAGGAGACGAGCGTCGGCCTCAGCTTCGCGAACGAGTTTCGCTTTCGCGACGCCGAAACCAACCAGCTATCGGGAGACTTCATCGACGTCGACTTCGCCGCCAACGCCCGCAGCTTCGGTTGCGTCGCTTTCGAGGCCCGAACCGAAGAAGAGCTGCTCGAGGCGCTGACGGCTGCGCGGAAGGAATCGGGTCCTGTGGTCATCGCAACCAGGATCGATCCCCGGCGCGGCTTGCTCGACAGCGGGGCGTGGTGGGATCTCGGGGTCCCCGAGATCGCCGAGCGTGAATCAACCGTGATAGCCGCGAAGAACCGAGAGGCGAGGCGGGGAGAGCAGCGCTTCTACGGCTAGCCGGCGAACCGGCTCATTGCCAGCCCTCGGGCGCCAACAGGAATCGAGAACAGCGAGCCGGCGAGCGGCTCACGCCCTAGCTGCTTACGAGTCAAGCGGTGCTGGGCGGTGGTCACGTAGAGGGTGTCAAGTCTCTCGCCGCCGAAGCAGGGGCAGGTCGGGTTCGAGACAGGAAGCTCGATCGCATGCTCGAGCTGGCCTGCCGAGGAATAGCAGCGAACGGCCCCACCTCCGAACAGGCAGACCCAGATCCGGTCCTGAGCATCCACCGCCAGCCCATCCGGGAGCCCATCGGCTGCATCGATCTCAGCGAGCATCCGGCGGTTGGCAAGCTCGCCGGTGGCGAGATCGAAGTCAAAGAGATCGATCCGCTGGGTTGTGCTGTCGATGAAGTACATCCGCTCCCAGTCAGGGCTCCACCCGATCCCATTTGAGATCGTGGTCCCGTCGACCATCGCCTCTAGCTCTCCCTGCGGCGCGAGGCGATAGAGCGCCCCAACGCCCGGGGTACGGCTGGTCGACATCGTCCCGGCCCACAGGCGGCCGTGCCCATCACACTTCGCGTCATTGAATCGAACGTCATCATCGCGGTCGCGGAGTGTGGCGAGTGTTCGTTGCGAGCCTCCGACCTCGAGCGCGCAGACTGAATGCTGGCGCCCAACGATGAGCCCCCCTTCCTTGCGGGGGATCGCAAACGAGACTGGTGCGCCGAGATGGGTTGTTTCTTGGCGCCTGCTCCCTGGTTTCCAGCGATGTACGGCACCACGGTTGATGTCCACATGGATCAGCTGGTTCGAGCGCCGATCCCAAAATGGGCCTTCCCCGAGGTGATCGGTTGCCGGCAAGGCGACCGTCGGTTGGTAAAGGCTCTCAGCTGCGGAGGGCAAGAGAGATAGTGATTAAATCACAGCCATGAAAGGGGCGGACTTGCATTCGAAGGACTCCCTGGCGGGAAGGGTCGCAGTCGTGACCGGTGGTACGCGGGGGATCGGTAGAGCCACGGTCGAGCGCTTTCTGGCGGAGGGAGCTCGGGTCGCCTTCTGCGGACGCGACGAGGAAGTCGGGCGAGAGGTTGAGCGCGAGCTCGACGCGCCGGGCGCCGCCCGCTTTGTCGCTTGCGATGTCAGCGACGAGACGGATGTAGCCAAGCTCGTTGAAGCTTGCCGCGCTGATCTCGGGATCGCAACGATCCTCGTGAACAACGCGGGTGTAAACGCCAACTTCGAGGCGACAGAGATGTCGCTGGAGGAGTGGGACCGGTTCTTTGCGATCGATTTGCGCGCGGCCTGGCTTGTGGCCAAGTACGCCCTTCCGGCGATGGTCGAGGCCGGGGGTGGCGCGATTGTCAACGTCTCATCGATACACGGCTTCGCAAGCATTCCCGGGTTCTTTCCCTACGGCGCCGCGAAGTCCGGACTGATCGGGCTGACCCGCAACCTAGCGCTCGACTATGGCCCTCAGGGCGTGCGGGTGAACGTCGTCTGTCCAGGTTTCACCCGAACGCGGCTGGTCCAGGAGAGCATCGATCGCCACGACGACCCCCCCGCCGCTGAGGCAGCAATGACGGCTGGGGTGGCCTTGGGACGGATCGCCGAGCCGGCAGAGGTGGCGTCAGTGATCCACTTCCTCGCGTCCGATGAGGCGAGCTACATGACGGGGACCTCGGTCCTAGTCGATGGCGGGCTGACGGCTCGCCGCGCCGGCTGAGAACTGTGATAAAGTCATCTAATCTCTAGCTCAGAGATCAATTGCGACCCTGTCCCCTTTGGGGGTTAGGAGCTTCGCTCCGAGTTCGACGTCGCTGGCAGCGGTATCGATCACCACGCGATGGCGGCGTCGATCCCGGCGCAAGCCGGAGCGCATATTTCCTCTCTCGAGCCCCGTTGGCGGCGATCCTGTCGTCGGCGGGGCTCCTCTCCTTCGAGGGTCATCGAGCCCAGGAGGACGTCGACTCACTTGGCGAGCGCCTTCGGCGAGCGCCTTCGGCGCCACCGATCCCGCGATCGCGAGCTCGATGGCCACGGCCGGGAACTCTCTTCCCGGCAACACACCCGGGTGGACCAGTGTGTGGACGGCCGATCCGCTCAGCCTGGCGCTGTTTCAGGCGGCGGGGGCCCGAGCAGCAGCCGACCACCGTCCTTCCCACAATTGAAATTGATGGCAAATCCGGTGGTCGGCTGCTGCTCGGGAAGAGGAGTAAGTGATTGACGGAGGGGGCGGGGGGTGAGATGGAGTGGATGAGTTTGAGGTAGAGGAAGGATCGGTATCAGGTAGAGGCGGTCGGGTCGGGCGGTGGCCAGGGCGGTGTGGGGAGCGAGGGGTGGACGGTGGGATGGCTGCGCGGGCACCGGCGCGAGTCGTCTTGTCGTTCGGTCGACGGAACGAGTCCGAGGGACGAGGAAGCGGTGCGGCGCGAATCGAAATCCGCGGTGGACTAATCGCGGGTTGGTGCCACTACCTCCTTAGAGGAGGAAGTAATCGCAAAGCAGCGGCACCGGATCAAATCGAAAGTCGTGCCGGACTAAATCGCCCGTCGCGCGACTACTCCTATAGATGGGAAGAAATCTCGAGCACTTGATGATCTCGGCGGGCAAGAGCGAGCCGGCCCTCGACCTCGATTCGTTTGCGGATCGGAGCATGGAGGTAGCGCTGATCGCGGCCGCGGCGTTGCTCGCCGGTGCGTTGATCGCTTCGCTAGTACAGCTGCTCCGGCTGTCTTGGAGCGTGGCGTTGGCCGGCCTGCCGCTGGCCCTGGCGGCCTGGCCGTTCTCATCGTTGATCGCAATCGCGATCGCGGCGACGTTCGTTCTCGCGGCGCTGATCGCCGAGCGCTGGCAGCGGGGCGAGACAGATCGGGGCGGTGTCGAAGCCGGGCGAGCGCGAGCACGGCGGGGACTTCGCTCGTTGACGGTTGGCGCCCGCGGGCGTCGGCGGTGGCAGACGGAGCGTGTGCGAGGCGGACGCCTCGCGCTTGGTGAGACCGCGGGTGGCGCGGTCACGACCGTTCCGTTCGGCTGGCAAGACGGGGTTCGCGCATTCATTCCCGGCGCGCCCGGATCCGGCAAGACCGTCGACCTCGCCCTTCACGCCGCCGCGTACATCGCCGACGGCCAGGGCGCGGTGGCGATCGACCCCAAGGGCGACGATGCGCTTCGCGCCGGGCTCGAGTCCGCGGCTAAAGAGCACGGCCGCCGCTTCATCGAGTGGAGCCCGACCGGCATAACGACCTACAACCCGCTCGCCCGCGGCAATCCGTCCGAGATCACCGACAAGGCGCTCGCCGGCGAGGACTGGTCAGAGCCCCACTACCTGCGCCAGGCCCAGCGCTACATCAACCTGGAGCTGCAGGCGATGCGCGCCGCGAGCGAGTGGCCGGCGTCGCTTCGCAGCCTCGTCCACTACCTGGATTGCGAGCGCCTCGACGCGCTCTGTGACCGCCTCGACGGCGAGCTCGGCGAGCGGATCGCCGGTTACGTCGACTCGCTTTCGACCCGCCAGCGCGCTGACCTCGGCGGCGTTCGCGACCGGCTCGCGGTGCTCGCCGAGTCAGAGCTCGGCGTGAAGCTCAACCCGAGCGCCGAGCGCGCCGAGCTCGACCTGTTCGCGGCGCTGGGCGCCGGCGACGTCGTGTATTTCTGCCTTGACTCCGATCGCTACGCGCTCGCCTCGCAGATGCTCGGGGCGGCGATCGTCTCCGACCTAGTTGCGCTCACCGGCGAGCTCCAGGGCAGTCCGCTCAGGGCGCTGGTGTTGATCGACGAGTTCGCGGCGGTCGCCGCCGACGAGGTCTCGCGGCTGCTTTCGCGCTCGCGCTCGGCCGGGCTCAGCGTCGTGCTCGCGACTCAGGCGTTCGCCGACCTCTCGATCGCTCGCGCCGGCGACGGCACCGACAGCTTGCGCCGACAGGTCCTCTCCCACGTCGACTACGTGATCGCCCACCGCCAGTCAGAGCCCGAGGCGGCTGAGCTGCTCGGCCAGATGGCGGGCACGAAGCCCGCCTGGTCGGTTGTGACCAGCGCCAACCCAAAGCCCTTCTGGGAGCGGAACGCATTCGACTTCGGTCGCCAAGGGCAGACGCGACGGCGAACGCGCGAATTCGTTCGCCATCCCGATGAGTTCAAGCGCCTTCGCCGCGGCGAGGCGATCGTGATCGAGCCCGCCGGTCGCGAGGCCGCCGATCTGGTGCGGATCTGGCCCTTAGCGTCTCCGACCGCCGGATCCAGCCGGAACGCGACCACGGCGCTCGCGATCGGCGGGAGCCGGATCTGATGGGCGGGAGCGTGGATCCGGATCGCCGGCGTTGCGACGACGAAGAGCGCCTCCCCGCGGACAACGGTTCGTCAGCTGACCGAAAGAGCGCTGGAGAGGACCGATTCGCCGACCTCGGCCTCGATCAGGCGGCGCTGAAAGCGGTATGCGAAGCGGTGCACGCTCGGATCTTCGCCGCCTTTCGCGGCTCGGTCAACGAGTACGACATCGAGGACGCGACCTCGGCGGCCTTGGAGGCGCTGTTAAACGAACACCTCGAGACCTCCGTAGGGGACCTGCGGGCGTTCACAACCACGGTTGCCTATCGGGCGGCGGTAGACCTCAAACGCCGTCAGCGGGCGATGCCGTTTGACCCGTTGGATGCATCGGCGCTCGAACGGGAAGATCACACGGCGTCTCCGATCGAACGAATCGACGATCGCGCTCAGGTCGCAAGGATCGCCGAGGCGCTCGAGCAGCTAGAGGACGACAAGCTGGTGGCCTTCCATCTGCGGGTGATCGAGGACCTGCCCCACGATGAGGCCTGTGAGCGACTCGGGATCGGCCGCAGCGCCTACTTCGAGCGGGTGAGGGCGGCAAAGGCGCTCGTCGAGGGCGCGGTGAAGCTGACCTCGCATGTGTTCGAGCGCCGCCAGCGCCAGCTGCTCTCAGACTACGTCGCCGGGATCGCTGTCGGGCGGGCGCGACTTCGCGCCGAGCGGCTGATCACCGCCGACCCGCGTGCCGCAGCGCTGGCGCGCGAGCTGCGCCGAACGCATGACGCTGCCGCAGCGGTGCTGCCGACGGTGGGCTTCTCGGTGGCGGTCGAGCAGGACGCGGGTGGGCGGCTCAGCGCGCTCATTGACCGTGTCCGAGACTTGGCGTCCGGTTGGCACCGAGCGGGTCCGGACGCCGGCGATCTCGCCAGCTCGCCGGCCCTCGCTGCGGGCGGTGCTCGCGGCGCGGGCGCGGCTGGGGCGGGCCTGCTTGCTAAGGCGTTCGGAGGATTGGGGGCGGGCAACGTTGCGCTGGGGTGTCTGGGGAGCGGAGCGGTGGCGACGATCGCTTGTGTCGCCACCGGCGTCCTGCCGCTTCCCGGACAAGGCGGCGATCGTGAGCACACGCGCGCTCAGGAATCCGAGAAGCGCTCGGCAGGCGCCGAGCGCATGGCTTCCCAGCTGCGCTCGCCCGACCTGGTCGCATCCGAGCCCGCGGCGCCGACGCCGCAGCGGCCTGACGAGGGGCCTGTAGCTGGCGATCGCGATGAGCCCTCCGAGCCGGCACCGGCGCCCGCTCCCGAGTCCACCCTGGAGCCGAGTGTGGCACCGGAGGTCCAGGAGTTCGGCGTCGCCGGCGCTGGGACGCCGGTGGGCGGCGCGCCACCGGACAGGAACGAAGCAAACGGCGCCAGCGCGTCGAGCGTCAGACAGGAGTTCGGACCGTGATCAGTCGAGGAAAGGAACACAAGGTGCGTCTGCGAACGCGAGGCGGAGGTCAACGGGCACTGATCATCCTGGGCGCCCTGATCGTCGCCAGCACCGTCGCGCCGGGCGCGGCCCGGGCGGCGGGGGCCGGGTACTACGTGACCCAGTGCGCCGACTTCTTCCGCGCGACGCCGGACATCGGACAAGCCGGCGGGGGCAACTATCTGGCCCAGAACAAGTGCACGGCCGGGGACGCGCGGCTTGAGATCACGAACGTCGGCAGCGCGGTGATCAACCAGGGTGCCCAGTACACGATGACGGCGCCGCCGGGGACGTCGATCGTCGAGATCCACCTCGACGCCAACCTGCGACGGGGCAGTGGCCACCACGCCCAGATCGCGGTCTGGGATGGCAGCTCGGTGATCCCGCTGGTCACCGGGCCCGACAGCAACCCGAGCTGGCAGCACTACGACTTCGGCGGCCTCAACCACCCCCAGCTCGTCGTGCGCCTCTACTGCACCAACGGCAACTGCCCGCCCGACGGCCAGGCGCACCTCTATGCGCGGAACATCACCTTGCTGCTCGCCGACCGCTCCGATCCCGTGGTCACCGGGATCGGCGGCGGGCTGCTCGGCGGCGCCTGGCAGCGGGGCACGCAGACGCTCGAGGCGTCGGCCGCGGACCTCGGCGCCGGGATCAGCGTTCTTCGCGGCGCGGTCAACGGCAACGTCGTCGCGGGAGCGGGCAGCTGCAACACCGGCGGGCTCGGCTTTCCCTACACCGGTCCGATCGTCCCCTGTACCTCTGGCGCTTCGTTTAGCCAGTCGCTCGACACCGCGGCCGGGCCGTTTCACAACGGCGCCAACGAGGTCCGCGTCAGCGCCGGCGACTACCCCGGGAACGGGGCGTCGCCGATCACGCGCACGGTGATGGTCGACAACGCCGCGCCCGCGGTCGCGTTTTCGAACCAGCAGGACCCTGGGAGTCCGGAGACGATTCGCGCCGCGGTCTCCGACAAGCACTCGGGTCTCGCCGCGGCGACGATCTCGATGCGGCCAGCCGGCGCAGACAAGTGGGAGCCGCTTGAGACGAAGCTCGCAGACGGTGAGGCCCGCGCCCAGGTCGACTCGCTCAGCCTGCCGGCAGGCGAGTACGAGTTTCGAGCCGTGGTCAGCGATGTCGCCGGCAACCTCTCCGCGACTACCAAGCGCGCCAACGGCGACGCGATGAAGCTCAGCTTCCCGCTCAAGGACGCGGTCGAGCTTCGCGCGCACCTGAACCGCGGTGGCTCGCGGGCGCAGGTGGTCCGCTACGGGACCAAGGCGAAAGCCAAGGGGCTGCTTCTGGACAAGGCAGGCGAGCCGATCGAAGGACAGCACGTGACGATCGTCGAGAACTTCGGTGCCGGCGCTCTGGTTCGCGAGCGGGTGAGCCAGGCGACGACCGACGAGCGCGGCAAGTGGCGCTCGAAGGTTCCCGCCGGGCCGTCTCGCGACGTTCGGGTCTTTTACGGCGGCAGCGCCCGCTACGCGCCGGCTGTGAAGGGAGTCGGCACCTTTCTGGTCCGTTCACGGGCGAGCTTTCAGGCCTCGCGCGACAGCCTGCCCGAGGGCCACACGCTCAAGTTCAGCGGCCGGGTGGGGCACTTCGGCGCTCGGATCCCATCGGGCGGCAAGCTGCTCGAGCTGCAGGTGCGGGTGAGAAGCGGGCGCTGGGACACGATCGGCGAGGCGTTTCGCACGGACGAGCGCGGCGTCTATCAACGCCGCTATCGGTTCGGACGCCAATACGCCTCAGACACTCAGTTCAGGTTCCGCGTCAAGGTCCGTCGTGAGGCTCGCTGGCCATACAAGCGGACGAATACCGTCCAGCGCAAGGTGATCGTCCGTGCGCGCTGACCGTGAGCTAGATGACGAGATCGACCAAGGAGACGTGATGAAGATCCGCAGACCGAGCCACACCACCGTCGTCGCCTACCTCGCCCTGTTCGCCGCGCTCGGCGGCACTGCGCTCGCCGCTCGCGACAATCTCGGCGGCAAAGAGCTCAAGCAGCTCGTCGTCCGCGAGAAGCAGTTCTCGCCTAGCGCAGCCGGGGGGCTGGCCACCGTCGCTGTGCGCTGCAGGAAGGGCGAGCAGTTCATCGCCGGCGGAGGTGGCTGGCGAAGCGAAAACGCGAGTGCCGCAGCGCCGACGATCAGCCGAGCAGCCGCGACCAAAGGCAAGCGAAGCCGGCCGTCGGGGTTCGTGGTCCAGGGCCGGGCACCGGCCCTGGCCAACACGCTCGTCGCTCAGGCGCTCTGCCTGCCGAAGTAGTCCGCCTCACAGCCGACGCGTCACCTGAAGCGCCTGCGTCGCGGGGCCGAGAGGCGGCTGCTCGCATTCCGCTCACTGACGTCGCCTGTTAGTTCGCCGGAGCTACTCGGCCGAACCGCGTGCGGGCCTGGAGCCTCCAGGCGGAAAGTCAGGCCGGACTGATTTGGAGCTCGCGCGACTAACCCTTAGATGGCGAAAGGCTCCGAGAGTCGCAGAGGCAAGGCCTCGTGAGGCGCCGCGTGCGAGAGACATTCGTCCTCGGCGCCGAGCGGCTCGACGACGAAGCCGAGCTCGACCTACGTAACGAGGCCGAAACTGATCATAAGCCGAACGCAGAGCTGGATCAGACGGCCCCGGTCGAGCCCGCCATCTTGCTCCCCGAAGAAGCGGCGGATTCCCCCGCGGGCGCCGGGGTCGCGCGATCAAGAGCGCCGGGCTCTTCGCGCGTGCCTCGGCGTCCGCGCCCGCCGCTTCGAGCCCTTGTAGTTGTTGGTGCGATCGCGGGGGTCACCGTGTTGGTACTCGGGCGCAGCGAGGACGGACCGCCTGTTGCGCCCAGTGGGGCCGTCTCGCGCCCGCCCGCCGTCTCTACCGAGGCTGCGGAGAAGCGGGCCCCGGCACAGGAGAGGCACAACGGGCAGGTGCGCGCCGAAGCCCGCCGGCCCCTGCAGGGGTCAGCGGGTTCGTCGCGAGCTCCGTCGCGGCGTGATCCCGAGCGCGCCGCTGAGGCGGCTGCGCCGTCAGCTCCGCCCGCCGTCGGTCGCGAGTCGGAACCGCAGACGCCAGAGCTTGGACTGACCGCGCCAGTCGCCCAGGCCCTGGCGCCGATGTCGTCTTCGCCGGGGTCGAGTGGCCCATCCGGGCCAGTGCAGAGCGCCGCGTCGGTGCGCCGAGAGTTCGGCCCGTGAGCGAGACCGCGAAGCGATTCGGCGACCGCGCTCGGTTGGTCGGCCGCTCGGCACGCTGGGAGCGCGTTCGGTCGCGTGCTCCTCGGTACCTGTTCGTCGCGGCGACCGTCGCGCTGTCGTTGATGGGCGCTCACGAGCTGGTCTCACCCGGCGGCTCGGCCGCGCCCTCACCCCGGGGGCCAGTCGTCGATCACCCGAGCGAGGAGTTTGCACAGCGCTTCGTCCGCGCGTACCTGAGCCATGACCCTGCTCGGCCGACCGCGCGCGAGCGCGCTCTACGCGCCCTGGTTCCCGACGACCTGGCGCTCGACGCCGGCCTGATCGCGCGCGGCTCTCAGCAGGTGCTTTGGACCGAGGTCGCCCAAAACCAAGAGGCGATCGCCGGAGGACGGGTGGTCGTGATCGCGGCCGGCGTCTCCACTCAAGCCGAGCCGCTCTATCTCGCCGTTCCGGTCCATCGCATCCCCGCCGGCGGTGTAGGGCTGGCGGCCTATCCGGCGCTGGTCGGCCCGCCGACCGTCTCGCGCCGCCAATTCGCTGACCGCGATGAGGTTGAGCCGGCGCACGTCGTCGCCGTCGCTCGCCGGGTGGTGACCAACTTCGTCGCGCGCGAAGCCCAGAACCTGGCCGCTGACCTCGCCCCGGAGGCCGATGTCTCGCTTCCGACGCGCGAGCTCGAGGTGCGTTCGGTCGAGGAGGTGGCCTGGGCCCAGGGCCCTGGCTCCTCGGCGGTTCTCGTGACGGTCGTCGCCCGCGACGCGCAGCGCATCACCTGGACGCTCACCTACGAGCTCGGGATCACCCAGAGAGCCGGCCGCGCCTACGTGACGTTCGTCGAAACCGTGCCCACCGCTCCATGAGGAGGTAGTCCCTTGTCACGCATTCGCTCGCTCGCCCTCGCGGCCGCGGTCGCCGTGTTGTCGGTCAATCACGCCGCCGCCCTCGCCCAGAAGCCCGGCGGCGGTCAGTCGGTCCGCCAGGTCGGCGACAACGTCGCCGACCTGATCTCTGACAACCTCGGCCCGCTGCTGATCGTCCTGATCGGGACGGTCGGGATTGCGGCGTTCATGGCGCGCTCGATCGGTCAGCTGGTGATGATCGTGATTGGCGGGCTGTTCGCCGGCCTGTTCATCATCGAGCCCTCCGGCGCCGAGTCGCTGTTTAAGGGCATCTACGACGCGATCTTCTGAGGCGCGCCGTGGACTCGCCCCGGGGCGTGGCGGTGCGCTCCTATCGCGACGTCGTCGACGTGGTCGAGCGACGGATCTTCCGCGTCGACCGCTGGCGGCTGCCCACGCCACAGGGCGTCTCGGTCCGCGCGCTTGCCTACGCGGTCGCCTGCCTCGTGCTGATCCTCGCCGCCGACGCGCTGCCGCTCGTGGGCGAGCTGCTCAACGTCGTTCCGGCCTCGCTTCGCTACCTCGCCCTGCCGGCGCTCGTCGGCTGGGCGTTGGCCTCCGTCGCGTTCGACGGCCGCCCGCCCCACCACTCGCTCGCGTCGGCGGCGCGTTACGCCGCCACCGCGCACACGCTTTCCGGCCTGCGGGCGACAGCGCCGGTCGGATCGAGCGTTGGCCCGGTGGCTGCGGTTCAAACGGCGCCCTGCGGGGACGAGCCTCGATACCGCGCCGGGCGGGTGCGCGGCCCGGCGAGGATCACCCTCCGCTACCCGGTGCAGGTCGAGCTAATCGGCCGGCGCGGTCCGACCGCGTCGGGCGGTTCCGCGGCGCTTGCCGGTGCGAGGCGCGTTCGCGTCCGTGGGTTGGCGGGGCGTCCGCTAGCGCGTGGCTCGCAGCTCGAGGTGCCCGACGGGGCGGAGGTCGTCTTCGAGTGATCCATCCGCCGCACTACTTCCTGCACGGAAACCTGGTCTTCGCCCGCGGGCCGACGGACGCCTGGGCCGCGTATCGCCTAGAGGGCGAGAGCTACCCAGGCCTATCGCTGACCCGAAAGCTGGAGCTCAAGGAGCGAATCGAGGCCTTCGCCTACGCGATCGAGGCGGACTTTCAGCTGATCCGCACGATGCGCGAGTGGTCGGCCGATGCCTATCTCGAGCGGGCGTTAACGACCCTTGATCCGCGGCGCGGGCACGCGAAGCGGTTTCGCGCCTACCTCGAGCGCCAGCGCGCGGCGCTCGTCGAGCGCGGTTCGGTCCGTCCCGAGATCTACCTGCTTGTCTCGCTTTCGGCGGCATCGGAAGGCGCGATCGGCCCACGGCTAAAGGAGCTCACGCGCTCGGCCGCGCACAGGTTCGGGCTTAGCGACTCCCGCGGGCTCGGCAGGCGCGAGCTCGACGAGCTGCGTCGCGCCGAACAGCGCGCGTTCGACCGCGTCGACGCCTACCTGCCTGCCCAACGCGCGCGCTCGGGCGAGGTCGCCCACTTGATCCGCGCCGCGTATACCCGCGGCCTCGGCGAGCCCCGAGTCGATCCGAACTGGCGCCCGCAGGCGCTGTGGATCGACGACGAACGCGGCGGGCGCTTTGAGCCCTTCCAGCACGACCTGCTTCGCCTGCACGAGTCGCGGTTGACGATCGGTCCACGCTCCCTGGTGGTCGAGTCGGAGCTCGGCGCTTCTCATCAGGCGCTGCTGGTCTGCGGCGCCCTGGCCGAGGAGGCGCTCTTTCCCTCCGCCGAGGTCGAGCTCATGTTCAGCCCGCTTCGGTGTGGCTTCGCGGTCGACGCCGTCTATAGCTGCGAGTGGGTCGCCAACCGCTCGGCCCAGAAGCTCGCCCAAAAACGGATGGTCGATGCCGACCAACAGGCAAGCGAGGAGTCCTTCGGCGAGCACGGGCCCTCGGTGCGCACCACCGAGAAGACCGCCGCGGCGCGCGAGCTCCAGGCCCGACTCGGGGCATCGGATCGCCCCCCGTTTCTGCGCTCGGCGCTCTTCGTCGCGGTTGGCGCCTCGAGCGGCGCCGAGCTCGAGCAGCGGGTCGAGCGGCTGCGCTCGGAGTTCGGGCGCACCGAGCTTCACCGCCCGCTCGGCGAGCAGCACCGCCTGTTTCTGGGCGCGATGCCAGCGCAGCGATTTCCGGTGCGCGACTACCTCGCCCACCTGCTGCCCGAGCAGCTCGGGGCGATGGTGCCGACCGCGGTCTCACATGCCGGCTCTGAGATCGGCCCCTACGTCGGCCACACCCTTGACGCGACCCTGGCGCCGATCCAGTTCGACTCGGGCGAAGCGTCGCGCCAGTCGCGACCGCCGACCGTCTTGATGAGCGGCTCGCTGGGCTCGGGCAAGACGATGGCGCTCGAGCTCTTGCTCTATCAGGCGTTCCTTCAGGGCTCGGCGCCGATCGTCGACATCGACCCCAAGGGCGATCACCGCCTCGAAGCGCTGCCGGGTGTCGCCGAGGCGATGGAGACGATCGAGCTCGGCCCCGGCGATCGCTATCGGGGCCTGCTCGACCCGATGCGGATCGCGCCGGCATCGGCGCGCGAGGACCTCGCGTACGGCTTCCTCACCGCGCTGCTGCCCAGCCCGGTGCCGGCCGCGTGGCAGACCGAGATCAGGGCGGCGGTCGGCGCTGCGGCCAAGGCGGGCGCCCGGAGCTGCGGGAACGTACTCGAGGAGCTTCGACGCGGCGGCGCTGGTGCCGCGGACGCCGCCCGGGCGCTTGAGGTTCACCTCGACGCGGGCCTTGCCCGACTCGGCTACGGCGATCAGCGCGACGACTTCGGTGAGGTAGGAGCCGCGCAGGTGGTCAGCCTGCGGGTCAGAAACCTCGCCCGCCCGCTGCCGGGGACGCTGCGCTCGGAGCTCACCGAGGATGAGCGAGTCTCGCAAGCGGTCCTGCGGCTGCTCGCGGCCTACGCCCTGCGCCTATGCGCGGCCGACGAGCACACGCACTCCGTGCTGGCGCTCGACGAAGCGTGGGCGCTGCTCACCGACTCGCAGGGGCGGGCGCTGATGGATCGGCTCTCGCGCATGGGGCGCTCACAGAACGTCACCCCGATCCTCGCCTCGCAGATCGTCGGCGACGCCGGCGAGCTCGAGCCGCTGGTCGGCACCTACTTCGCCTTCGGGGTCGAGACCGACGACGAGGCGGAACGTGCGCTTGAGCTGCTTCGCCTCGACCCCGAGGACGAGGGCCTGCGCCAGCGGCTGATCGGCTTTCGCGCCGGGCGCTGCTACTTCCGCGACACGGCGGGCCGGGTGGTCGCGATGCGGATCGATCCCGGAGACGAGCTGCTGAGGGCGTTGGATACGACTCCGGGGTCTCGCGACCCGAAACCGCGCACCGAGGTCGAGGCCGGGTTTGCGGAGTAGGTCGCTTCTGTTCGCCGGGTCGGCCCTGTGCGCCGTCGCGTTCGCGAGCTCGCACGCGGCAGCCGAGAGGTCCAGAAGCGTCGGTGCGCCGGATCGACCCGCTTTTCGGGTCGAACAGACCACCGGCGGTTCGGACCAGTCGTCCAGCCGTGACCGCGGCGCAGGAGGAGCAGTGGCTGGCGGTGACCGGGGAGGGGCCGCGGCCACCGAGCCCGCGGTCGGCGACGGCGATCCGGACTCGAGGCGCGCGACGGGAAGCGTCAACCCGCTGGCGATCCGAAACCCGTTCTGCGACGAGCGCCTCGATGCCGCCGAGCGGCGCAACTGTCGGGTCACGGGGACGCCGGAGGGGCGTTATCCGACCTCCAACTACGGCTTTGACGTTCACATCGACACCGGCCTCGACAACATCGTCGGCAACTTTCAGGCGCTTCTGGCCCAGATCGCAAACGCGATCTGGCAGGCGGCGCTGTTCGTCCTCAACCTGGTGATCACCCTGCTCGGGTGGGCGTTCGGGCTGACGCCGTTCTCTGACAACGAGACGATGGCCTCGATCGACCGTGGGCTCGAGGGCTTCTACGCCGCCTTCACCGAGCCCTGGTTGGTGTTCGCGATGGTCGCGATCGGCGCTTGGGGGCTCTGGCGTGGGGTGGTGCGCCGTGAGGTCTCAGCCTCGATTGCCGCCACCGCGCTCTCGCTGGCGCTGATGCTCATGGCGCTTTGGATCCTTCACGAGCCGCGGGCGACCGTCGGCACCGTGTCTGGGTTCGCAAACGAGGCGGCGCTCTCGGTGTTGGCAGCGCCCCAGGGTGGCGCGGGCGATCCGAAGGCGAGCTACGCCGAGGCCACGGCCGAGGTCTGGAACGAGATCACGATCCCCGGGTTTGCGGCGCTCAACTTCTCAGACGCCGATTGGGCGCTGTCTGCGCCTGACCCCGAGCTGCTCGAGACCGCCGACGAGTACGTCTGCGTCGACGCCGCCTACCTGGCGCAGATTCCGCCGAGGCGCTGGGCGGAGCTCGCAGCGCGGCAGATGTTCGGTTGCAAGCAGTTTGCGGCGGCCCTGCCGGCGCCGCGGACCAATGCCGAGCTTTACCTGCGCAGCTCTCCTGGGTCCCTGGCGCGCAAGAAGCTCTGGGAGGAGCACACCGACGACGCCCCCTACTCCTCCTACTTCGCGATTCAGGGCGACGAGGGCGCGTGGACCCGTCTGCCGCTGGTCGTCGTGATCGCGCTCGGCCTGCTCGGCGGCATCTGCCTGCTGGCCTGGCTCGCGCTGCGGCTCTTGGTCCAGACCGCGGTCGCCTTCGTCTTGGTCTTGATGGCGCCGCTGGCGCTCTTCATGCCCGCCTTCGGCGAGCGCGGGCGCGCCGCCTTCGCGCTCTGGGGCGGCACCCTTGCCGGGGCGCTGATCGCAAAGCTCGTCTACGCGGCGCTCTTGGCGGTGGTCCTGTTCGCGACCACGGTGATCGCGACCCTCGTCGACGACGTCGGGGCGATGGTCGCCTTCCTCGTCACCGCCGGGATCTGGTGGGCGGTGTTCATAAAGCGCGAGGCGCTGGTCTCGTTCATCTCGGTCTCACGCGACGCTGACGGCGGCACTGGCCACGGCGCCGGCAGCTGGCGCTCGCGGATGCTCGGCCTGGAAACAACGGCGAGGCTCGGACGGCGCCTCGCCTTGCCGCTCGTCGCGGCGACTGGCGGCGGGCTGCGGGCGGCGCGACGATCGGTTGAGGTTAGAG
>DAIRGH010000142.1:0-5681 GCA_036794585.1 Solirubrobacterales bacterium
GGGGAGCCTTCGCTCCGGGAGACACCGACGAGGGCGGCCGCGGCCAGGGGCACCATCCGCGTGATCAGCGTCGCCGTGAGCGCCGAGTGGCGCGCAAGGGGGCGCAGCAGCCGCAGCGTCCGGTCGGGATCGACGCACGTCGAATGCACGGCGAAGGCGGCGAAGACGACTCCAATTCGCAGGGCGAGAACGGCGCCCTCGACCAGCGCCTCGCCGCTCACGTCGATCTGTCCGAGGACAGGCATGTCCCAGCCGCGGACGAGGATCGTCTCGCCGCGCTGGGAGGCGATCGCGTTGACGATCACGATCAGCACTCCGAGCCACGCCGTCCAGCGCCCGGCGAGCAGCAGCGCGGAGCGCGCGCCGGCGGCGAGGCCGGCGACCACCACGGCGGCGCCGGCCGCGGCCAGGACGATCGGGTTCGAGTACATGAAGGCGATCACGGCGAGCGAGCCGAGATAAGCGCTGGCGGCGAGCGCACTGGCGTTGCTGAGCGGGCCGGGGCGCGGCGAGTAGGCGAGGGGTGACCTCATCGCGGCAGCGGGATCGCGTCTTCGCCGTCGGTCAAGACGGCGTATCGATCCTCCAGGTCCTCGGCCTCGAGCAGATCGGCAGCAGCCTCGACACCGGCCTCGTCGGTGCCGGTCACTAGCCATGTCGGCGGCTCCTCGCCCTCGCGCACGGCGGCGACGAGCCCGGCGCCGGTGGCCACGGGCTCGGCGTGGTCATCGAGTCCGACCAGATCGTAACCGTCGCTAGTGCGCTCGAAGCGAGCGAACACACCGCTGGTTTCCGGCCCCTGCTCGAGCAATGCCGCCGCTCGGTCAGTGCGCAGCTCCTCCCAAGGTCCGACCAGCACCCGCGGAGCGCCGTCGCCCGCCCCGGTGTCGACGCCGGCGTCCGCGAACCGCGCAGCCACCAGATCGCAAGTGCTCGCCGCCGCGGTGCATTCGACGCTCGCCTCCGGGGCCAGGGGCTCGGGCCAGGAGCCGACCACGACGGGAACGCGCATCGCGTCGGTCCAGTCGCGGTAGTCCCACCAGATCCGGTCGCCGCCGCGCACCTCGCGCTCGGCGGAGCCGACAGGCGACCACAGTCCGTCGACGTAGAAGAACCAGTCGAAGCCGCGCCCGTTGGCGACCGTCCCGGCGAGGCCGTCGATCGACTGCACGAAGGCGCCGCCGTAGCGGGTGGTGATCTCGGCCTCGCGGTCGAGGAAGCGGATCACGGTCTCCGACTCGCTCGGGTCCGAGACGGTCGCTTCGAGCAGCCGCTCGGCGCCGTAGTCCCGGGTCACGGTGAGGGTCGCCTCCCCTTCGGTGCGCTCCCCCGGTCCGAGGCCGCAACCGGCGACCGCGACGGCGAGCGTCGCCGCCGCCGCGAGTCGCCGGACCCGGCCAACCTTCATCGCCTCCTGATCCGCTCGCAGTTGGCCTTGATCTTGTCGTCGTCGTCGGCGCCCTTGCGCACCACCTTGTCGGTGCCGCCGCCGCAGTCGACGCGGTCCTCGCCGCCGCTGCGGATCTTGATCCGATCGTCGCCGGCGTTGCCGTCGATCCGGTCCCAGCCCGGGGTCCCGGCGAGCCGGTCACCGTTCTCGGAGCCAAAGATCGTGCGGCCGTGCTCGCTCGGGCACGCCGCCGGATCGGGGTCGAAGCACGTGGTCACGTGGTTGGACGGGATGTCGATGCCGCGGGTCGCAGTGAGCGTGGTGCGCCCCTCGGGCACGGTGACCGCGTAGCGGCCGCCGCCGAGCGCCGACGTCGTGGTCGCGCCGGCGATAGTCGCACCTTCGGCCGGCGAGACGGCGCCGTCGAACCGGTGCGCGACGACCTCGACCTCGAAGCTTCCGTCGGTGTCGCCCGCGGGGACGCCACGGAGCTCGAGCGCATCGCCGGTGTTGGTCATCGCGCTCCCGTAGTCGCTGAACACCCAGAGAATCTGGTCACCGTCCACGAGCGTCACCAGATCGGCGCTCGACGAACCCGAGACCCAGTTCTCCCAGAAGGTCCAGCCGGAGAACCCGTCCGGGTCCCCGAACGGCCGCCCCTTGATGTCTCCGATCTCACACACGAACGGCCCGGCCTCGTCCTGGCGGACTCGCACCTGGCGCAGGGCCGCGGTGCTTTCCGAGCCGGTCTGGACGATCCCCAGCGCGGTCGGGCCCACGTACTCGAGCCGGCCCTGGTCACGAATGCAGGCGTCGCCCGGCAGCGACTTGCGGATCTGCTCGGTGTCGGTGACGTACCACGACCCGGGGTCGAGCGTGCCCGCCGGGCCCTCCACCCGCAGCTCTGCGAGCACGGGGTCCGCGGTGGCGACGGATGGAAGCGCGGCGGCACCCAGACAGGCACAACCGCAAAGGATGAAAAGAACTCGTATTGGCATCTGGCCAACCCTTTCCTCGAGGGATTGATATCGGCTGGCCGCGAGCAGGTCTCCTGGCTTCCGGGCCGGTCGTCACGCCTTCCCAAGGTCGCCTTCGCGCCTCAGTGGCTGACTTGCGTCATGCGACGCCGTTTCGATGCCCGGTCACAGTGGCGGGACCGCGCCGGTTTCACACCGGACTTCCCTTCACCCGCGACCGTATGTGAGCGGCAGTCTACCCCGCCGCCGGGGGCGGAGCGCGAGCGCGCTAGCTCGTGCGGTCCTCGACCTTCTTGCGCAGCTGCTCGACCACCTCGGGCATCGACTGCTTCATCCGCGAGAGCTCCCAGTGCTCGATCTTGATCAGGCGTACGTCGGATGTAGCGGTGACGGTCGCCGAGCGTGCCTGCTTCTCCAGGAGGCCCTGCTCGCCGAAGACGTCGCCAGGGCCGAGCTCGGCGATCTCCTCGCCCTCGCGCTCGACCTTCACGCTGCCGTCCTCGATCACGTAGAAGTCGTTGGAGTAGCCGCCCTCGCGGATGATCGTCTTGCCCTCGACCGCGGACTCGAGCGTGGCGAAGGTCGCCACCTTCTTCAGCTCCTCATCGGGCACGTCGGCGAACAGGGGGGTGTTCTTCAGCGCTCCTACGTCCACGGGTCTCCTCCGCTCGGAATTGGCGCGCAGAACCTAACCGATCCCCATGCACTCGCGCGCCGTCCCGAGCAGCTTGCGTCCGCACGGTGGCGAGGAAGCGCTCGATCGTCTCGACGACCCGCGCCGTGCGTACGCTCGGGCCGATGTCGAAGGCGTGCTCGGCGCCGGCGAGCTCGGCGTAGTAGACCGGGCTGGTCGAGACCGCGCGCAGCGCGCGGACGAACGCGCGCGCCTCCTCGACGGGAACAAGCGTGTCGTGATCGCCGTGGATGACCAGGAACGGCGGGGCGTCGGCATGCACGCGGTGAGTCGGAGACCCGGCGATGAAGCGCTCGGGCTCCTCGTCGAAGGACGCCTTGATCACGTGGCGCTCGAACACCCACTCGCGCAGCTCGGGATAGTGCACGCCCTCGGTGTCGGCGAGGTCGTAGACGCCGTAGAACGGCACCGCGGCGGCGACCGAGGTGTCGGCCTCCTCGAAGCCCGGCTGCAGACTCGGATCGTCGCTCGTGAGCGCTGCCAGCGCGATCAGGTGGCCGCCCGCCGAGCCGCCGGTGATGCAGACGAAGTCGGGGTCGGCGCCGTAGTCGCGCGCGTGCTCCTTGACCCAGGCGATCGCGCGCTTGACGTCGATCACGTGGTCGGGGAAGGTCGCCCGCGGGCTCAGGCGATAGTCGGCGTTGAAGCAGACCCAGCCGCAGCTTGCGAGGTGGTTGAGCAGCGGGATGCCCTGCTCGGAGCGGCTGCCCGCGATCCAGCCGCCGCCGTGGATCTGGACCACCGAAGGCCGCAGCTCGTCCGACGGCGCCACCGGCATGTAGACGTCGAGCAGCAACCGCTTGCGTCCGTAGCGCGCGAATTCGATCCTGCGGATCCGGCGCACACCGCGGCGCCAGAACATCAGCGGCGGAAAGACGACGTGGCTGAGCGGAAAGCGCGACCGGCGCCGCTCGACCGGGCCCTCGAGCTCGGCGAGCGCCTCGCGCAGCTGCTCGGCGGCGGCGAGGCTTTGCCAGGCGAGCCGCGCCAGCGCGAGCTCGATCACCGCCAGCGCGGCGATCGCGAGCCATCCGAGCACAGAGTCGGCGACGCCGAGCGCGAGCAGGGCGGCGATCAGAAGCAGATTTCCCAGGCCGAGCGCCCAGGGGTACTCGCGGACCACCGAGCCGGCGATCCAGCGTGCCAGGCGGCGGCGAAGGGACCACGGCACTCGCAGCGAGTGCGCCTTGCGAAGCAGCGCGAGCACGCCTGAGAAAGTACGCGCTTCGGGAAAATACCTAGTGAAAATAGGTGTTGCAACCGGTTTTCAGATGGCCTCACACCCGTGATCATCGACAGGGTGACCAGCCCCTCGACTGCCCCCGTGCGGGCTTTCCGGCGCTCGGTGCGCTCGCTGCTCGCGGGCATGGCCGAGAAGGATCCCTCCAGCGAGGGCCGAGCCGAGCGGATGGCGAACACGGTGGTCGCGGCCGCGAGCGCCCACGGCCTCGACCGGGCTCGCACGCAGGCCCTCGTGCTCGCCGCGCATCTTCACGACGTCGGCAAGATCTCGATCCCCGAGCACATCCTGCTCAAGGCCGGGACGCTGACGCCGCCCGAGTACGAGGTCGTCAAGCGCCACTGCCTAGCCGGCTCGCGCCTGATCGAGGCCTCGGGCCTGCACGACGTAGCGCTTTGGATCCGCAGCCACCACGAGCGCTGGGACGGCACCGGCTATCCCGACGGACTCGCCGGTGAGGAGATTCCCCTCGAGGCGCGCTTCCTCGGGATCGCCGACTCGCTGGACGCGATGACGGCGCCCCGCCTCTACAGGGAGCCGATCTCGGCGCTCGACGCGGCGGACGAGTTCGAGCGCTGCGCCGGCAGCCAGTTCGATCCAGAGCTGGCGGCCTGGGCCGCCGAGGCACTGCGCAGCGGCGAGCTCGGGGGGGACGAGGACGCCGGCGAGCTCGTAGGCGCGGGCGTTACCTGCGAGGCGTAGCCGAGACGCGCCGCTGTTGAGGCGCCTGATTTGGTCATCGTGAGCTGAGCACCGCGCTCGCCGCCTCAACGAAGTGCTCGCGGGCCCGGCGCAGCTCGGGTGTGTCGCCGCGCTCCAGGCGCTCGAGCGACAGTCCCTCGAGCCCGGCGATCAGAAAGACGACGATCCCGTTGAGCCGCTCCGCGGCCGGGCGTTCGTCGAGCCCCCGCAGCAGCCGGCGCAGGATCGCGCGGTAGCCCTCCTTCATCTCGCGCATGATCTCGCCGACTTCCGGGTCGACCGCCGACTGCGAGGCGAGGTCGAAGTAGACGCGCTGCAGCCCCTCGTCTCGATCCATCGCCCGCCAGACGCCGTCGGCGAGGCCCTGGACCAGGTCGCGAGCGCGGCGCGGCTCGCCGAGCCCGCCGAGCACGTCCGCGATGAGCGCCTCCGAGACCCGGCGCGCGACCGCCGTCACCAGCCCCTGCTTGGAGCCGTAGTAGTAGGAGATCAGCGCCTTGTTCTGCCCCGATGCCGCCGCCACCTTGGCAGTCGTCAAGCCGGCGTAGCCGTCGCGGCGCAGCACCCCGTAGGCGGCGTCGAGAATCCGCTGCGGCGCGTCCGACGGCGGACGCCCGGGCCCGCGCCGGGCCGTGCGCGCCGGCGCAGATGCGCTCAACCAACGGCGAGCTGCTCGTC
>DAIRGH010000052.1:0-19027 GCA_036794585.1 Solirubrobacterales bacterium
GGCGGTCACGCCGGCTGAGCCGGCGCTCGCCCAGGAGCCGTCGCAGGTGCGGGCCGGCGCGGCCGCCGTCGACGCGAGCTGGCACGTCGGCGCCTCGGCCGGGCAGTACGCCGGCGACTGCTTCAACCCCGAAGAGGTGCCACCGGATCCCTCGCAGGGCTGCACGGCGATCGATCCGGCGAACGGCAACCACGACCCCACGGCGCACTCCTTCCGGCGGCGGCTCTCATACGGCATCCAGTCGCGGCTCTCCGCGCGGGCGCTGGTGATCGAGCGCGGCGGCGGCGAGCCGATCGCGATCGTCAAGACCGACCTCTATATCCCGCAGGACCTGCTCTACCGGCGCGCGGCGCAACTGCTCGAGGACGAGGGCGATTGCGGGGTCACCCGCGAGACCCTGACGATGGCGGTGACCCACAACCACTCCTCGCCCATGTACTCCTCGACCTCGTGGGGCGTGTGGGCGTTTCAGGACGCCTTCGACGTGCGCTTCTTCGACTACATGGCGCGGCGGATATTCCTCGCGGTGGAGGAGGCCTGCGCCGAGCTCGTGCCGGTGCGCGTCGGCGCCTCGGTTGGCCAGTTCGACAAGACCCACCGCCATTCCTTCGGCCCGGCGGTAGCCGACGACCTGACGCCGGCGGGCTATCCCTGGCTGGACACCGAACACGACCTGACCGTGATCCGGTTCGACGACGTCAGCGATCCGGCGAACCCGCGGCCGCTCGCCAACCTCGTCAACTGGAGCGGCCACCCCGAGTTCCTCAACGGCAACGACCTGATCTCCGCCGACTACATCGCCGCGGTCGAGCGGATGACCGATCGAAGTACGGGCGCGCTGACCGTCTGGACCCAGGGCGCCGTCGGCACCGCTGAGCCCGAGCGCTCCAGCTACCACTCGGTCCACGAGCGGCTCGAGTTTCCCCACCGCGAGTACGGACAGGCCGACTACGCCGGGCGATTGCTCTCCGATGCGATCGTCGAGGTCTGGCGCGACGTCGCCGGTCCGGGCGGCGACCCACGCGAGGTCCCGTTCGCGACCGACTTCGAGGTGTCGATGATCGACCGCTGGTATCCGGGCCCGTTCTCACACCCCTATCCGACGGTCTCCAACTGCCGCACCGACAAGGGCCTGAGCGAGGGAAACGTGCCGGTCGTCCCCGGCCTGCCGACCTGCACTGACAGCGGCTTCGACCTGCAGCAGGCGCTGCTCGACTTCGGCGACGACCTCGGGCTGCCGGTCGAGGACGCCAACGTCCCCGGCACCGACCCGGGGCTCGACACCGACGACTTCGAGGCGCTCGGCATCCCGGTGCCCGAGAACTACTCGGCGCCCGGCTACACCGGGCTGCAGGAGGACATCGACATCCACCTGCAGGGGATCCGCCTCGGCGAGATCTATCTGCCGATCTGCTCCTGCGAGCAGTGGTACGACCAATCGGCCAACATCGAGACCCGCACCGACAAGATCGCCGGCAACGAGTACCTCGGCTACGACTGGGGCGCGGAGTGCACCGACAACGGCGACAACACCTGGACCTGCCCCGACCCCGGCAACGCCGCCGCCTCGTTGACCGTGCCGGACGACAAGTACAAGCGCATGCGCGCTCAAGTGCTCAACGACGCCAGCGGCTGGAACGAGGCGCAGAACGCGCTCGCCGCCGAGTCGGAGTCGACCAACTCGGCCGAGTGCGCGGAGCCGCTCGTCGGGCCGCCGAACTGCATCTGGGGCAACTACACCCACGACGACCTCTGCGGTCCGACGACGCTGACCCCCGACGACCTGCCGTGCGCGCCGGGCCAAGTCTCCCCGTCGGCCCAGCTCGGCTACACGCTCACCGTGCCGATCTCGATGGCCAACGACTACAACGGCTACATCGCCACGTACCGCGAGTACCAGCGCGGCGATCACTACCGCAAGTCACTGACCGGGTGGGGCCCGCACTCCAGCGACTACATGGCCTCGCGCCTGGTGACGATCGGCCGCCAGCTGCGAGACCCAGCCGTCGTGCTGCCGACCGACCAGATGCAGCAGGAGGCGCTGGTGGCCAAGGCCGCGCTCGACACGGCGATCAACGACGCCCGCGCCAGGGCGCTGGGCGAGACCGGCGGAGAGGCGATCGCCCTCTACGAGGCGGCACTGCCCGACGAGGCGAACGCCGGCGAGCCGGTCGAGCAGCCCGCCGACGTCGAGCGCTTCGGGGCCGCCTTCTTCAGCTGGCACGGCGGCTCGAACTTCACCGACAACCCGTCCGTCACCGTCGAGCGGCTGGAGGCGGCCGGGTGGCAGCCCTACGCGGATCAGTCGGGCGAGGTGCCGGTGACGCTGCAGTTCCCCGAAACCGGCAACACACCCGCCTATCTGGTCGGCGACCAGCAGTGGCAATGGACGGCTCACTTCGAGGCCTTCGTCGCGCCGTTCGACGTCGGCTCTGGCGATGTCGCCACGCCGGACGGCACGTACCGCTTCGTCGTCGACGGCGCCCGCCGGGATGGCGGCCAGATCGCTCCGTATCACCTCGAGTCCGAGTCGTTCGAGGTCCGGGCGTGGAGCGGCATCACGGCGACCGATTTCCGCCTCGAGCCGGACAACACGCTGAGCTTCCGCCTCGGGCCCCGCAGCACCTACGACGTCCCGGCCGGCGGCGACGAGGCGCTGCGGCCGGTCGGCCCGATCGGCGACGGACCCGAGATCCCGGACGTCGAGATCGGCCCGATCGACTACCCGGACAGCTACGAGTCGCCGGCGAGGTTCATCGACCTCCACCGCTTTGCCCGCCGCGATCCGGCGGCGCCGGGCGATCCCTCTCAGCTCGAGTGGTTCTGCTTCCCCTGCTCATTCCGTCCTTGGATCGACGCCGGCGACGCCGAGACGGCCGAGGTCACCATCTTCGATGCTCAGGAGATCACGACCGTTCCGGCGACCCGCAACGGCGACCGGTGGGTAACTTCCCGCACGCTCGCACAGGGAGAGACGGCGTTTGTCGAGATCGGGGGCGTGCGCGACCCGTACGGCAACTTCAACGGTGGCCGCTCCGAGGTCGTCTCGCTCGGCGGGCCGCCGGCGCCACCCCCACCGCCCGAGCCACCGCCCGATCCCGAGCCGGTCCCGCCCCCTGGCAGCGTCGCTGCTGGCCCATCGACCCCGGGAGGCTCGTCACCGGGCCATTGCGAGCTCGGGACCGCGGGCACCGCCGCCGCCGACACGCTCCTCGGCGGCGAGGAGTCCGATTTGATTCACGGCCTCGGCGGCCGTGACCGGCTCAGGGGAGGCGGCGACGACGACTGCTTGCACGGCGGCGCCGACCGCGATCGGGTCAGCGGAGGCCGGGGCGACGACCTGCTCGCAGCCGGGCGCGGACGCGACCGGATTCACGGCGGCAGTGGCGACGACATCGTCAGGGCCGCCCGCGGGCGCGCCGACCTCGTCGACTGCGGCCCCGGCGAGGATCGGGTGACGGTCGGCCGCGGCGACGTGACGCGGCACTGCGAAGACATCGTCGGCTGACCCGCTCCTAGACTCAGCGGCGCATGACTGTCGTCGCCAAGCTCGGCTCCTCGATCGTCGCCGACTCCGAGGGAGTGGTGCGGGGCGAGGTGCTCGATCTCGTCTGCGAGCAGGTGGCCGACCTGCATCACGAGGGCGAGGACGTGGCGCTGGTCACCTCGGGGGCGATCGCGCTCGGCATGCGCCTGATGGAGCTCGACCGCCGTCCAGGCACGATCGACGAGCTGCAGGCCGCCTCGGCCGTCGGCCAGGGGACCCTGTTTCGCGCCTACGAGGAGCGACTCGGCCGGCGGGACGTTCACGCCGCCCAGGTACTGCTGACCTCCTTCGACCTCTCGGTGCGGATGCACTACCTAAACGCGCGCCAGACCCTGCGCCGGCTGCTCGCCTGGCACGCCGTCCCGGTGGTCAACGAGAACGACACTACGGCGACCGACGAGATCACCTTCGGCGACAACGACTTCCTGTCGGCACAGCTCGCGCTGCTGCTCGACGCGCGGCTGCTCGTGCTGCTGACCGACACCGAGGGCCTGCACACCGCCGACCCGCGCCGCGACACGGGCGCGCGGCTGGTCGAGCGGGTCGACGACTTCGCCGAGCTCGAGGCCTACGAGATCGGCGACCGCGCCTCGATGTTCGGCTCCGGCGGCATGCGCAGCAAGGTCGCGGCCGCGGAGATGGCGAGCGCCGCCGGGATCCCGGTCGTGATCTGCGACGGCACGGCGCCGGGAACGCTGCTGGCCGCGGCGGGCGGCGAGCAGGTCGGCACCCGCTTTGCCGCGCACCCCGAGCGCACGCCCTCGTTCAAGCTCTGGCTGCGCTACGCCAAGCCCGCTCGCGGGCGGGTGGCGATCGACGATGGCGCGGCGCGGGTGTTGCGCGAGCGCGGCTCGAGCCTGCTCGCTGTCGGGATCACCGGCGTCTCGGGCGACTTCGCGGCCGGCGATGCGGTCGAGGTAGTCCGCGACGGCGACCTCGTCGGCAAGGGAATCGTCAACTACTCCGCAGCGGAGCTCGGGAGGATCAAGGGGATGAAGTCGGCCGACGTCGCGGCGTTGCTGCCCGACGCGCCCGAGGAGGCGATTCACCGCGACCACTTCGTGCTGGCGTGACCCGCCGCCTCGCGCTTGCCGCCGTCGGGCTGGTCGTCTTGGGCGCGCCCGCCGCCGCCGTCGGCCAGCCGCACGCGCGCACCGCGCAGCCGGCGCGGGCGCTGGCGGCGAGCTGGACCCCGGCTCGGATGGCGGCGGCGCCCCCGCTCGAGCTGATCCGCCGCGATGACGGGCGGACGAAACTGCGCCGCGCCCATCCAGTGCCGTTCACGAGCGCCGAGCAGCCCGACACGATCACCTATCCCAACTCGACCAACGGCAGGCTGTTCGGGCATCTGCAGGGGATCGGCGACTACTCCTGCTCCGCCACCGTCGTCGACACGCAGAACGGGCAGGTGATCCTGACAGCCGGGCACTGCGTGTTCGAGCCGCAGCTCGGCCAGTTCGCGACCGAGCTTGCGTTCGTCCCGGGTTATCACGACGCCCAGGCGCCCTTCGGGGTCTGGAGCTGGCAGAGCGCGCTCACGACCCGCGAGTGGGCCTACCGGGGCAACACCAACTTCGACTTCGCGGCGATCAAGTTGCGCAAGCTGGCCGCGACGCCGGTCGAGACGGTCGTCGGCGCGCGAGTCATGAAGACCAACATCTTCCGCAACCAGAGCTACGCCGCGTTCGGATACCCGGTGAACCTCGGCGGCGGCGAACGCCTGTGGGGCTGCTTCTCGCCGTACGCAGGCAAGGACCCGCGCCCGTTCCGCGAGGGCAGGACGCCGAGCGCGATCGGCTGCGACATGACCGCGGGCGCCAGCGGCGGCGGCTGGGTGAACGCCAACGCCAACCTGGTCTCGGTCACCAGCTTCGGCTACAAGGCCCAGCCGAACATCGTCTTCGGCCCGTACCTCACCGTGCAGGCGCGAAAGCTGGTCGCGCGACAGGGCCGCTAGGCAGCGCGGCGACGGCCCGGTCCCGTGCGGGGGCGCCGGTACCCTTCGGGTGATGGCGACCGCCACCACGAGCGTCACAGAGGCGTGCACCAGCGCGAAGGGCGCGGCGCGCGCGCTCGCCGCAGCCGGCGCCGACACCAAAGACCGGGCTCTGGAGGCGCTGGCGCGGCTGCTCGACGAGCGCGCGGCCGAGGTGCTCGAGGCAAACGCGGCCGACCTCGCCGACGAGCGGGCCAAGTCGCTGACCGACGCCCTGCGCGACCGGCTCACCCTGACCGAGGAGCGGGTCGCGGCGATGGCCGACGGCGTGCACGCGATCGCGGCCCTGCCCGATCCCGTCGGCGAGGAGCTCGAGCGGCGCACCCTGGCGAGCGGGCTCGACCTGCGCAAGCTGCGGGTGCCGCTCGGCGTCGTCGCCGTGATCTACGAGGCGCGCCCGAACGTGACCGTCGACTGTGCCGCGCTCTGCATCAAGAGCGGCAATGCGATCGTGTTGCGCGGCTCCAGCTACGCCGAACGCTCGAACGCGGCGCTGGCGGCGCTCGTGCGCGAGGCGGTCGTCGAGGCCGGGCTGCCCGAGGGCTCGGTGGAGCTGCTCACCGGCGATCGCGCCGAGCTCGCCGAGCTGGCGACCGCGGAGGGCCTCGTCGACCTCGTGATCCCGCGCGGGGGCGAGGGGCTCAAGGACGCGCTCAAGTCGGTCGCCACCGTTCCGGTGATGTACGCCGCTGCCGGCAACTGCCACGTGTACGTGCATGCCGACGCCGATCTGGAGATGGCGCGGCGGATCGCCTTCAACGCCAAGGTCGACCGGCCCGGGGTATGCAACGCCGCCGAGACGCTGCTGGTCAACGTCGACGTCGCGGGCGAGTTCCTGCCCGCGATCCTCGGCGAGCTGCAGGGCGCGGGGGTCGAGCTGGTCGGCGATGGGCGCGCGCAGGGGGCCGCGGGGGCGATCGCGGTCGCCGAGGCCGGCGACGCCGACTGGGACACCGAGTACCTCGGGATGAAGATGGCCGTCGGGGTCGTCGACTCGCTCGCGGCGGCGATCGAGCACGTGAACCGCCATGGCACCGGGCACTCCGAGGCGATAGTCACCGGCTCGGAGGAGGTCGCAGCGGAGTTCACCGAGGGTGTCGACGCGGCCGTCGTCTACGTCAACGCGTCAACCCGCTTCACCGACGGCTTCGAGTTCGGGATGGGAGCCGAGATCGGCAACTCGACGCAGAAGCTGCACGCCCGCGGGCCGATCGGGCTCCGCGAGCTGACCACGACCAAATACGTCGTCCACGGCGACGGCCAGGTGCGGGGGTAGCCACATCAGTTCGGTTGGCGTTCTCGGCGGTGCCTTCAACCCGCCCCACATCGGTCACGTCGCGCTGGCCCGGCAGGCAGCGTCGCAGCTCGACCTGGAGCGGGTGATCCTGGTGCCGACGGGCGAGGCGCCGCACAAGCGGATCGAGCCCGAGCCGGGCGCCGAGGTGCGGCTCGAGCTGGCGCGGGCGGCGGCCGCGGACGATGAGCTGCTCGAGGTCAGCGATCTCGAGGTGTGCCGGAGTGGGCCGTCCTATACCTACCTGACGCTCGCGGAGCTGAGCGGGCGGCATCCGGACGACGAGTTCGTCTTCCTGATGGGCGCCGACATCGCAGCCGAGCTCGAGCGCTGGGAGCAGCCGCGGCGGGTGCTCGAGTTGGCGCGCGTGGGGGTCGCCGCGCGGCCGGGAGCGAGGATCGAGCAGGTCGAGGCGGCGCTGGAGCGCCTTGGCGCCGCCGGCCGGATGGAGGTGATCCGGATGCCGGAGGTCGACGTGTCCTCGACGGTGGTCAGGGAGCGCGTCGCAGCCGGCGAGCCGGTGGGCGCCCTGGTCCCGGCGGCGGTGGCCGACCTGATCGCCGAGCGGGGGCTCTACCGGGAGGCCGTGCGGGCTTGAGCTCAAGCGCCAAGCAGAGGGCAAAGCGTCAGGGCGGGATCGCCGAGTCGGTCGACGAGAGCCGGCGGGCGTCGACGGAGCTCGCGCGACGGATCGCGGCGATCGTCGACGACAAGAAGGGCGAGGACATCGTCGCCCTGGACGTCGGCGAGCTGGTCGGCTACACGGACTACCTGGTGATCGCCACGGCACGCAACGAGCGCCAGGCGAAGGCGATTCACGAGGAGGTCTACATGCGCCTCAAGCACGACGACGAAAGGCTTCCGGCGCGCACCGAGGGCGAGGTGGAGGCCCGCTGGGTGCTGGTCGACTACCTCGACTGCGTGCTGCATGTGATGGTCCCCGAGATGCGCGACCGGTACCGGCTCGAGCGGCTCTGGGGGGAGGCCGAGCGGCTCGAGCTCGGGCTCGAGGACGAAGCGCCCGCCTAGCTTCTCCTGCGGGCTCCGTCCGACGGCGCTCCTAGCTTTTCGGCATCGCGAGGGCCCGGTTCAAGAGGTCGCTGTTCGGCTACAGGCCGCAGGAGGTCGACGAGTCGCTGGCTGCGAGCCACACGATCGTCGAGGCCGCGCAGCGTCGGATCGCGACGCTCGACGCGGTCTGCGATCACCTGTCCGAGCGGGTGGTCGACCGCGAGCGCGAGCTCGCGAGCGCGCGGCTTGCGCTCACGCAACTTCGCGACGAGCGCGACGACGGCCTGCGGGCGATCGCCAGGGTGCTCGACGAGCTCGACGCGATCCGGCGCCAGGCGCGCGGTCAGGCGACGCGGATGAGGATGCGGGCGCTGCGCGACGCCGCCGAGCTCAGCGACCGGCTCACCGATCTCACCCAGCGACCCGCCGAGGCGCGCGAGCGGTTGCTGGCGCAGCTCAACGACGCGATCGCGCGGATCGGTGGCGAGGACGGGGCCGAGGAGGAGCCGGCGCCGATGCCCGCGCTGCGTCCGGTCGGCGACGTGTTCGACGGGCTGGTCGAGATCGAGGTCGGACCGTTCGAGGACTTCTCGCAGCTGGTCGGGTTCGAGGATGCGGCCGGGGCGATCTCGGCGACCTCGCAGATCTCGGTCACGCGGTTCGCCCGCGGGCGCGCGACGCTCGAGATGCGGCTGGCCGAGCCGGTCGAGCTGCTGCGCGAGCTCGAGCAACGGTCGCCGTTCGAGTTCGCGGTGCGCGATCAGCGCGCCGATCGCTTGGTGCTCGACGTGCCGTCGCCCGGCGCCGAAGCCGCCTAGCCGGGCTACGATCCGGCCGTGATCCGTCGCGGTCGTGTGGGGGGATTTGTGGCGGCGACTGTGGTCGCCGCGATCGCGGCGAGCGCGCCGGCGCCCGGCGCGGCTCCACCGAGCGTGGCGTGGAACGAGTACCTGCCGGCGTTGGCGAGTCCGTCGCAGACGCATCCCAACCGGGTCGCGCACTGCAGGCGGGCGAAGCTTCGGTGCGTTCGGTTTCAGATCCAGCGGATGCGAGCGAAGCAGGCCGAGCTCGGCTGCGATCACCGGGCGGTGTTCACGACCACGTACCTGGAGCTGACCAAGGGGCTGCGCGACGCGCTGCTGGCCGACCCGCAGATGCTGCAGTGGCCGAAGTTCTTCTTCCGCGAGGACGCGCTGTTCGCGAACGTGTACTTCCGCAGCCTGCGGCGCGCAGATCAGGGCAAGGACGTGCCGGAGGCGTGGCGTATCGCGTTCGAGACCGCGCGCGACGGGGAGGTGGTGGCGGCGCAGGACATGCTGCTCGGCATCAACGCGCACGTGCAGAACGACATGCCGTTCGTGCTCGCGCAGCTCGGCCTGCGCGACCGGCAGGGAAACGCGCGCAAGCCCGACCACGACCTGACCAACGAGGTGCTCGCGTCGTCCTATGAGGCTGTGGTCAGCGCCGTCCGCGACCGCTACGACGCGAGCATGGGGGTGACCAACCCGCCCGGAGTTCCGGCAGATGATGTGGCCGGGCTGGAGATGGTGCGCAAGTGGCGCGAGGACGTCTGGCGCAACGCCGAGAAGCTCGTCAACGCGCAGAGCGACGAGGAGCGGGCCGAGATCGCCGCGAGCATCCAGGCCAACGCCGCCGACTGGGCGCGCGGGATCGCCGCCACCGAGACGCCCGGCTACCGCGCCACGCGCGACGCGTATTGCCAGCAGCAGCTCGGCGGCTGACGCCGGGCGCTAGGTCGCGGGGACGCGGACGTTGACCCGGTGTCCGTCGAGCCGGCCGTCGATCTCGAGTGAGGTCGCGACGTGGTCGGGGAAGAATGGGAACCAGATCCCGGTGATGTGCAGCGTCCCGCTCTCGCCGTGGGAGGCGCGGACCTTGACGTCGGCGTCGATCACCTCGTCTTCGAATCCGTAGAGCACCTCGCCGGTGACGCTGACGTTGCGGGCGAAGCGGGCGCGCTGGAGTTCGAACTCGGCCCCGGTGTCGCTGAAGCTCGCCTCGAACGTGCCTCCGCGGAGGCCAACCCCGAACCCCTGGTTCCCTTCTGTGAAGGTGCGCCGGATCGCGTCGGTGACGGTGGCGGCCGCGACGGTCGAGACCCTTCGATCGCGCAGGGTGGACTCGTCGCCCTGAGCCGATTGCGCCTGGCGCGCCTGCCCGGCGGTCTTGGGGAAGCGTCCCACCGCCGGCCACAGGGTGGGGACGTCGGACCGGCACCCGGTGTTCCCCGGGTCGAGGTCGGCGATGAAGTTGAGGATGATCTTGCCCGCGCAGTCGAAGCGCCCGCTGATCGGCACCGCGGTGTGATGAGCGCCGTTCTCGAGCTGGACCAGGTGGCTGTTGGGCCACGCTTGGTTGATCAGGCGGGCGAAGGCGACCGGCGTCGCGAGGTCGACGTCACCGGCCAGGATCAGCGCCGGGACGTCCCCGGGGAGCTTGGCTCCGGGCGGGACCGGCGTCGGTACGTTCGGGTCGGGTGCCGGCCAGTCGAGGCAGGGGTCGGGGCCGAGCGGGCCGATCGGCAGGGGCACCAGCCAGGCGTCGACCGAGAACGGGGCGACGAAGCTGCTGGGCAGAGCGGCCCTACGCGACTCGTATTGGGCCAGTCGCTCGTCCCTCGAACCGGCCTTGTCCCACGGCATCGGGACGTCGGTGCAGTAGCGGGCGAAGCTTTCACCGGCCGAGAACTGGGTCGGCTTGCCCTCGTCGCCGAAGAATGGGCCGGCGGCCTCCGCCGCCAGTCGCAGCAGTGGTCTTTCGTCGCCATGACCTCGTAGGGCCTCGGCGGCGCCGACGACCTCGCTTGGGGCGAGATAGGCGCCGGAGTCGTTGCCGAGCAGGGTCCAGAGCAGGAAGCCCTCGGTGACACGGACGCGCCGCTTGCGGCCCGCCGCGTCGTGGCCGACGCCCTCCAGCGGGTTCTCGCGCAGGAGGCGGGCGAGCCAAACGATGGTCTCCCGGGCTTTGTGCGGCTCGGAGCTGCAGGCCTCCGATCGCTTACAGATCAGCTTCGCTGCGCGCAGCCAGGCTTTCGACGAAAGGGAATCGAAGGGGTCCGTCCCGATGCTGGTCACGGGCGAGTCGAGTACCGCCGAGCGCAGGTGCTGCGGGAAGCGGGCGGCGTATGCCTGGATGTCCTGGGCGGCGTTGGAGCCGCCGTAGAAGTCGAGCTTGTCGATCTCGAGCGCTGCGCGGACGGCTTCGATGTCGAGTGCGACGTTGTCGCTGGCGTAGAGGTTGGCGGCGGCGCCGAGCTGCTCGCCGCACTCGCGCAGCGCCGCGCGGATTGGACCCCTGGCGTGCTGGAGGTTGGGGCAATCGACCGCGTCCGAGCGACCGACGCCGCGCTGGTCGAGCAGGATCAGGTCGCGCGTGTCCATCAGCGGATCGAACAGGTCGCGGTAGAACGGCCCGATGAACGAGTCCTGCGTGACCGAGAAGCCCGGACCGCCCTCGGTGATCAGGATCGCCGAGGTCGCCGGGCCGGGATCGCGGTGGGCGAAGAACTCGAAGAACAGGTCGACCGTCCCGAGTGACGGATCGCTGCGATCAAGCGGCACGGTGACCCTGCCGCACATGCCGTCGGGCTTCGCGTCCTTGCACTTCTCCAGCGCCACGGCCCGGTTCGCCGGCTGACCGGCCAGGGTCGGCGCGCTCAGGTCGGCGACGGCGAGAGCGCGCCGCTCGAGCGCGAAGTTCTCAGGATTCGGATCGGAAGGCCGGGCGAGGGCGGAGGCGGAGGCGAAGAGAAGCGAGCAAACGACCGTCACACAAACGGCACCCGCTCCACGATTTCGACCCACGTTCCGACCCTAACTCATCGCCATTCCGTCTGCCGCCTATGCGAACATGCGTTCGTGTCCACTCACAACCCGAACCTCAAGGGCAACGTCGCGGAAGCCGCTATCGCCTGTGCTGCAATCAAGCTAGGAGTCGACGTGCTGAAGCCTATGACCGAGCACTGTCGTTACGACCTGATCTTCGACCTGAAAGGCCGCCTTCTCCGCGTCCAGTGCAAGTGGGCGCCCCGGCATGACGATGTGATCAAGGTGAACTTGACCGGATCCCGTTTGACATCGTCCGGCCGAGTCCAAACTCGGTACTCCATCGAGGAGATCGACGCCGTTGCCGTGTACTGCGAGGACCTCGATGCTTGCTATCTCGTTCCGGCGGATATCGCCGTCGAGCGGCGGGCCCTCTGGTTGCGGCTGGCGCCGCCGAAAAACGGACAGCGCGCCTGTCTAAACTGGGCGTCCGAGTACGAACTCGCCGGGGCTGTAGCTCAGCTGGAAGTAGCGTCGCGCTGGCAGCGCGAAGGTCGTGGGTTCGAGTCCCACCAGCTCCACTCCTCTTCCTCTGACCAAACCACGGTCGTCGGCGCCCACGAGTACCGCAATCACTTCGGCTGGTACATGGAACGCGCCGCCGCCGGCGAGGAGTTCCTGATCACGAAGCGTGGCAAACCGTGCGCCCGGCTATCGCCACCCTTTGAGCAACTGATCGAGCCACCGCCGCGCCCCGCGCTCGCACTGGTCAGCTAGCCGCGCCGTGCACCGATCACTCTCGGCCGCATCCACGGTCACTACTGTCATATGGCAACGATGAACGCGGAAAAACAACTCGCGATCCGCCTGCGAGGCGTCGTCAAGCGCTTCGGACCGATCACCGCCGTCGACGGCCTCGACCTCGACGTCCCCTTCGGCACCTGCGTCGGCCTGCTCGGGCCCAACGGCGCCGGCAAGTCGACGACGATGAAGACGCTCACCGCCCAGGTGATCGCCGACGAGGGTGAGCTCGAGGTGCTCGGCTTCCCGCTCCCCGACGACTCCAAGCAGGCGCGGGCGGAGATGGGCGTCGTCCCGCAGCTCGACAACCTCGACGCCACCCTCACCGTCGAGCAGAACCTCCTCGTCTTCGCCCACCTCTACCGCGTCCCGGCCGGCGCTCGCAAGGAGGCGATCGACTACGCGCTCGAGCTCGCCCTGCTCACCGACCGCCGCGACTCCAAGGTCGACGAGCTCAGCGGCGGCATGCGCCGCCGGCTGCTGATCGCCCGCGGCCTTCTGCACCAGCCTCGTCTGCTGCTCCTCGACGAGCCCACCGTCGGCCTCGATCCCCAGGTCCGCCAGGGACTCTGGGCGCTGATCGACCGGCTGCGCTCCGAAGGCGTCTCGATCCTGATGAGCACGCACTACATCGAGGAGGCCGAGCGCCTCTGCGACAAGGTGACGATCATGTCGCACGGCAAGGCCGTCGCCGTCGGCGAGCCCAGCGAGCTGATCGCCGAGCACGCCGGCAACGAGGCGCTCGAGGTCTACGGCCCGCCGGCGCGGCTGACCGAGGTCGAGGGCATCGCCCGCGCCCGCGGCTGGAGCACCCGCCGCACCGGCACCTCGATCTCGATCCTGCACTCCAACGGCGACCACGACTTCGAGGGTGAACGCCGGATCACCAACCTCGAGGACGTCTTCGTCCTGCTGACCGGCGAGGAGATCAGCTGATGGCCGCCGCCCGCGCCGCCGCCGCCCGGATCGGCCGCCTCGAGCGCCCCGCGCTGATCGGGGTGATGGTGCGCGAGGTCGTCAACTACTCCTCCTTCTGGCGCGCCTCGACCTTCTCCTCGACCGTCGACCCCACCATCTACATGCTCGCCTTCGGCTTCGGCTTCGGCGCGCTGGTCGACCAAGTCGGCGGCATCGACTACGTCGAGTTCGTCGGCACCGGGATCGTCGCCACCACCGTGCTCTTCTCCGGCGCCTTCCCGGCGATGTACTCGACCTTCGTCAAGTACGAGATCCAGCACACCTACGACGCGATCCTCGCCGCGCCGGTGGACACCGAGGAGATCGTCACCGGCGAGGCGCTCTGGATCGCGGCCCGGGTCGGCGTCTACGGCTGCGTGCCGATGCTGGTCGCCATCGTCTTCGGACTCGATCCCAGCTGGGGCATGCTGCTGGTCCCGCTCATCGCCGCCCTCGCAGGGCTGGGCTGGGCCTGCTTCGGCATCTTCATCGCCGCCAAGGCGGAGAAGATCGAGAGCTTCTCCTACTGGCAGACCGGCCTGCTCACCCCGATGTTCCTGGTCGCCGGCACCTTCTTCCCGCTCGACGACCTGCCCACCTGGGCCCAGGTGCTCGCCCAGATCAACCCGCTCTATCACTGCGTCGAGCTCGTCCGCCACGCCGTCTTCGGCTTCGAGGGCTGGGTCGACGTCGGCCATCTCGCCTTCCTGATCGGCTTCGCGCTCGTCTCCTGGCGGCTCGCGATCCGGTTCATGGAGCGCAAGCTGATCCTCTGAACGTCCGAACTGGCGCAGCCCCCATAGCCGTGCGGCTACCCTGGCGCCGGGGCAGAGGATGGTGCGAGCTCGACGCGCAAGACGCGCCCTTGGGGTGGTTGCCGCAGCGGCGGGCGCGCTGGCGCTCGCGCCGGCGGCGCACGCGACCATCGCCGGCATCCCGTCCGCCCATGACGGCAGCGGCACACCCATCGCCTGCGTCGCCCAGCCCGCGCCTCCCGAGAACGCCGGGGAGCGGCACTGCTCGGGCATCTTCACCACCTTCGACGGCGCACCCATCGACATCAACGTCGCCTTCCCGCCTGACCCCGGCGGCACCGACGGCGACTTCCCGATCGTCGGCGTCTTTCACGGCTGGGGCGGCTCGAAGCTCAGCCTGACGAGCGCGAGCATGCAGCAGTGGCTCGACAAGGGCTACGCCGTTTTCAGCATGAGCGACCGCGGCTGGGGAATGTCGTGCGGCGCCACCGACCCGAAGCGACCCATCTGCGACTCCCAGGGGGGCTACAACCACCTGATGGACACCCGCTTCGAGGTTCGCGACGCCCAGGAGGTGTTCGAGGCGCTCGCCGACCAGACGGCGACCGGCGCGACCGCCGGCGAGGGGTTGATCGACCCGCAGAAGGTCGCCTCGATGGGAAGCTCCTACGGAGGCGGGATCTCGATGGCGCTCGGCGCGCTCAAGAACCGCAAGATGATGGAGGACGACACCCTCATCCCGTGGGTCAGCGACGGCGGCAAGCAGATGCAGATCGCCGCCGCGCAGCCCGACATCCCCTGGACCGACCTCGCCTATTCGCTGCAGCCCAACGGTGCCACCCTCGACTACGTCGAGGACGCGCCCTACCTCGGGCCGCTCGAGGACCGCCCCATCGGCGTGCTCAAGCACTCCTTCGTGGCCGGCCTGTACGCGACCGGTCAGGCGATGAGCAATTACGCCCTGCCGGGCACCGACCCGGACGCTGACCTCGTCAACTGGTTCGCACTCGTCAATGCCGGCGAGCCCTACGACCAGCCACTCGCGGCCGACATCATCGACGAGCTCACCACCCACCACTCCTCCTACTACATCGACGACTCGATCCCACCGGCGCCGATGCTGATCTCGAACGGCTGGACCGACGACCTGTTCCCGCCCGACGAGGCGATCCGCTTCTACAACCGCACCCGTACCCACCATCCGGGCACGGCGATCTCGATCATGTTCGGCGATCACGGCCACCAGCGCGGACAGGGCAAGGACATCGACACCGAGTTCCGCAACAGCCAGCTTCATGAGTGGTTCGACTACTACGTCAAGGGCACCGGCCCGATCCCGTTCCAGGGCGTCCAGACGCTCACCCAGACCTGCCCCGACACGGCACCCTCGGGCGGCGCCACCGGCCCGTTCGACGATCTGGCCACCGACAAGCCGTTCCAGGCACCGACGTGGGCCGCAATCGCGCCGGGGGAGGTCCGCTTCGAGTCAGCCACCACGCAGACGATCCAGCCCGGCGCCGCCGACAACGCCGGCACCGCCTTCGATCCGATCGGCGGCCCCGGCGCCTGCGCAACTGCGAGCGGCGACGACCAGCCCGGGACTGCGAGCTACCGCCTCGACCCCGCGCCCGTGGGCGGCTTCACCCTGATGGGCTCGGCGACGATCATCGCCGACATCAGCGCTCAGAGCCCGACCTCGCAGGTCGCCGCCCGCCTGCTCGACGTCGACCCCGCCAGCGGCGACGAGACGCTCGTCGCCCGCGGCCTCTACCGACCCGGCGATGACGAGCAGCAGGTGTTCCAGCTCCATCCCAACGGCTGGTTCTTCGCGGAGGATCACGTGGCGAAGCTCGAGCTGCTGCCGGCCGACCAGCCCTACGGGCGCCACTCCAACGCCCAGGCGCAGGTGACCGTCACCGACCTCGAGCTGCGGCTGCCGGTGGTCGAGCAGCCGGGCGGGATCGTCCAGGCGCCCGCGCCGAAGATCGTCCCCGACGGCTACGCCCTCGCGATCGACTTCAGGGGAGGCGGCGGTGCGGGCGGCGGAGGCGCTGGCGGCGCAGGCGCTGCGTCCGGCGGCGCCAATGACCCGTACGCGACCTTCTCCTGCACGGACCTGCCGACCCGCACGGGCTCGGCCAAGGACGACAAGCTGCGCGGCACCACCGGCGACGATCAGCTGCTTGGCCGCCGCGGCGCCGACAAGATCAAGGGCCGAGCCGGAAACGACTGCGTCTTCGGCAACCAGGGTGGCGACCGCGTCAGCGGCGGCCGCGGTGACGACCGTCTGCGCGGCGGGGGAGGCAACGACCGGGTCAAGGGCGGGCCGGGAGCCGATTCGATCAAGTGCGGTGGCGGCGCAAACGACCTGGTCATCGCCGACAACGACGACAACGTCAAGGGCTGCGAGCGGATCCGCGTCCGCTGAGGCGGCGTTGCGGCGCGAATAGAGTGCGCCCGTGAAGCAGCTCGCCGACGGCGTCTGGAAGCTGAGCGGCTTTCCGCCGAACGGGATCAACGTCTTCGTCGTCGAGGACGTCCTGATCGACGCCGCGTCGCGCCACGCGACGCGGCGGATCATGCGCCAGCTCGAGGGCCACCGGATCAGCGCCCACGCGCTCACGCACGCCCATCCCGACCACCAAGGCGCCAGCCACGCCGTCTGCGAGCGGCTCGCAATCCCGTTCTGGGTCGGCGCCGCCGACGCCGATGCCGCCGAGAACCCGGCACTGATCGGCGAGCGCCAGCCCGACAGCTTCATGGCCCAGTTCTTTCATCGGGTGTTCACTGGCCCCGGCCACCCCGTCGACCGCAAGCTCGCCGAGGGCGACGAGGTCGGCGGCTTCAAGGTGCTCGACGTCCCGGGACATTCGGCCGGCCACGTCGCCTACTGGCGGGAGTCGGACGGCGTTCTGATCCTCGGCGACGTGCTCAACAACATGGACGTGATGACCGGCCTGCCGGGACTCCGCCTGCCGAAGCCGTTCCTGACTCCGGATCCCGACCGCAACCGGCTCTCGGCGAAGCGGCTGGGCGCGCTCGAGCCCAGGCTCGTCCTGTTCGGTCACGGCGCGCCGCTGCGCGACACCAAGAAGTTCGTCGACTTCCTCGACGCGATCCCGGCCTAGGCGGCCTCCGCCTCCGCCTCCTGGGCGGCATCGCACTGCTCGCCGATCGACTCGAGCGTCTCGCGGATCTCGGTCGGGCTGTCGCCCAGCGCCGGCAGGAAGTCCTCGGCGACGCCGCGCGCATACACCGGCCACATCCGCTCGAGCAGCTCGCGGCCATCGTCAGTCAGCCTGATGAAGAAGGCGCGGCGATCGGTTTCGCAACTCATCCGCTCGATCAGCTCCTTGGCCTCGATCCGGTCGAGCAGGCGGCTGAGCCCGCTGTTGGAGAGCATCACCTGCTCGGCCAGCTCGACCTGGCGCAGCCGTCCCTCGGGCGCGTCGCGGAGCGCCGCGAGCACGTCGTACCAGGTGAGTGGGGGAAGCCCGGCCTCGTCCAGGTCGCGGCTGATTCGCCGCAGCATCGCCGAGTGCGCGCGCAGGAAGGCGCGCCAGACGGCGAGGCGCTCGGCGTCGATCTCGTGCTGTTGGGCGGTCGTGGGAGCCATTTATGGAAACAGTTTCCCATACATCAGTTGACAAGGCAACCTTTTCTGGTAAATTAATTGTAGCTACAACAGTTGCCAACTCAACTAAGGAGCCTGTTATGTCAACCACCCAGCTAGCGCCCGAGATCCCCACCGGGACCTGGAGCGTCGACGTAGCGCACTCGAGCGCCAACTTCGAGGTCGAGCACGCCGGAGTCTCCGTCTTCCGCGGGGGCTTCAAGCCGGTCGACGCGATGCTGACCTCTACCGACGACGGCATCGCGCTCGAAGGCGGCGTCAGCGTCGAGGCCATCAGCGTCGACGACGAGAACATCAGGCCGCATCTGCTCTCGCCTGAGTTCTTCGACGTCGAGCGCAACCCGGACGTCCGCTTCCGCTCGACCGAGATCACGGGCTCGCCCAACGATCTCACGGTCCGCGGCGAGCTCTCGATGGCCGGAGTCTCGCTCCCGGTCGAGGCCCGCGGTCGCGTGCGGGGCCCGATCTCGCTCGGCGAGCACGGCGAGAAGGTCGCGCTCTCGCTCGAGACCACGGTCGATCGGACCGCGTTCGGGATGAACTGGCAGATGGACCTGCCCGGGGGCAACGGGCCGGCCCTCGCCAACGACGTTCGGCTGCTCGTCGAGCTCGAGTTCCTCAAGGACTGAAGAACGATGCGAATCCTCGCGATTGCCGGTAGCGTCCGCCGCGATTCGCACAACGCGCGCCTGCTCCGCTACGTGGCGGAGCGGGCGCCCGAGGGAGTCGAGATCGAGCTCTGGACTGGGCTCAAGTCGATCCCGCCCTACGACGAGGACGACGACACCGAGTTTCCGCCGCGGGCGGTCGCCGAGCTGCGTGCGGCGATCGCCGAGGCCGACGGCCTGCTGTTCGCAACACCCGAGTACAACGGTTCGATTCCGGGGGTGCTGAAGAACGCGATCGACTGGGCATCTCGGCCGCGGGCGAGCACGCCGCTTCAAAACAAGCCGACCGCGGTGATCGGCGCCACGACCGGCGCCTTCGGCGCAGTGTGGGCTCAGGCCGAGCTGCGCAAGGTGCTCGCCACCGCCGGCGCGCGCGTAGTCGAGGCCGAGCTGCCCGTGGCCAGAGTTCACACCGCGTTCGACGAGCACGGCAAGCTGCACGCCGACGAGCACCACAGGCAGATCGATGACGTGCTCGCGGCGCTCGCCGGCGAGGTCGCCACCGCCCAGCGGCTCGCCGCGGTCGCCTAGCCGCGCGCGGCCGCCAGCGCCAAGCGCGAGCGGGGTTCGAGCTGGCGT
>DAIRGH010000143.1:0-5612 GCA_036794585.1 Solirubrobacterales bacterium
GCCGGGCACGGCGATCGCCGCGCAGGCGAGCGGGATCGCCGCCATCACCGGGCCGCCGACCGCCTCGGCGCCCATACGGGTAGCCGCGTCGGCGATCAGCTCGCCGGCGGCGCGAAAGCCGGCCGGCCGCATCAACGCCCGCCGCGCGTCGACGTAGTACTGCGCCTTGCGCCCGCTCGAGAGCGTCACCTCGCCCAGCACCAGCGCATGCTCGCGCAGCTCGGAGATCAGGGTGTCGCGAGGATCGGCCAGGAGGCCTAGATGTATACGTACATCCGGTCGCCCAGGTCGATCCAGTTGTAGATGAAGACCGAGTCGGGGATCGGGTTGCGGATGCAGCCGTGGCTCGCCGGGTAGGGCGGCACGGAGTGGTAGCCGTGGGTCGCCTCGCCGCGGTTGTAATAGATCGAGTAGTACATCCCCAGCGAGTTGAATCCCGGGGACTTGCGGTAGAAGGTGAACGCGCCCTGGTCGGAGGGCGTCGCGGCGGCGCCGGTGGCGATGTGGAAGACGTACTTGGCCTTGCCGCCGTCGGCGAGCGCCATCACCTGCTTGGAGATGTCGACCTCGACGTGCTTGCCGCCGTTGGGGTACTCGACCTTGAAGCCGCCCTTGCCCGCGGCAAGCATCTGGAAGATCTCCGGCGTCGCCTGGAAGTTGCGCTCCATCCCGTTCACCTTGCGGAACGCCATCACCGCACGCTGGGTGTGTGAGCCGTAGATGCTGTTGTCGGTGTTGTAGTAGGCCTGCTTTCGCAGCAGCTGGTTGAACACCGCCACCGCCGGGCCGCTGTCGCCCGGATCCAGGTCGATGTACTTGATCCCGAAGCTCTTGGACTTCGCGCTGGCACCCTCTTGGCGCGCGGTCGCCGGCTTCTGGACGCGGACGCGGTACTTGCCCGCGTCGACCAGGGGCTTGGAGCGAAGCTTGAAGCGGCCGAACTTCTTGCCCTTGACCCGCTTCACGAACGGCGTCTTCTTGAGCACGGCGTCGCCTTTGTTGCCGAGCTGGACCTCGACCTCCTGATGGCCGACGAAGGGCGTCACCGTGCCGATCACCTCGACCCGGTCGCCGACCTTGGCCTTGCCGCCATGCAGACCCTTGAGCTTGAGCTTGATCTTCGCCGGCGCCGGCTCGGTCGGGACGCCGCCGCCCTGCGCGAGCGCTGTGGCCGGGAGCAGCATCGCCGCAGCGACGCCCCCCACGGCGACTGAGGAGCGAAGTTTCACCGCGCGAATTCTGGCAGACGGTCTGGCGGGCGGGCTAGGTTCCGACCAGGACGAGGAACGCGAGCCCGTTGTTGATCGTGTGCAGGGCGATCGGCGACCACAACGAGCCCGAGCGTTCGTAGAGGTACGCGAGCACGATGCCGAGCACCGAGAGCTGCACCCCGACCGCGACGTTGCCCGTGGTGAGGTGGATCGAGCCGAAGAAGACGCCCGACAGCAGCGCGGCCCACACGAACGGCATCCGCGCCCGCAGGCCGCCGAAGAAGAAGCCGCGAAAGAACACCTCCTCGGCCAGCGGCGCGACGAGCACGATCAGGATCCCCGCCGAGATCGCCCCCAGGGTGCTCTGGTCGAAGCCGAGCTCGTCGGCGACGTCCACCTGCTCGGGGTCGGCGACGAGCGAGGCGAAGATCACGGCGAAGCCGAGGTAGGCGAGCAGCGCCAGCAGTGTTGCTCCCACCCAGGGAACGACCGGGCGACGCAGCCCGAGAGCGGCAAAGGCCCTGTCGAGGCTGACGCCGCGCGCGGCGAAGAACAGCGCCGTTGACAGCAACGCCGCCTCGAGCACCACCTGCGAGCCGATCGTCACGTCGAGGCCCGAGTCTCCGGCGAGCAGGTAGACGGGAATCCCGCCGAGGATGAGCAGGCCGACCACCATCGCGACCCCGATCACGGCATCGCCGACGCTCCAGTGCGCGCGGCTGGCGGCGCCCGGCGGCGAGTCCGGCGGTGGGGGCGGTGGCGGTTGCTCGAACTGCCCGCCGTAGGGCGGCGGAAAGGTCGACTCGGGCCCGGGTTCCTGCGTCACGGGCGCAGATGCAACTCGATCTCGGCCAGCGACGCGATGTCGCCAGAGCCGCCGCGGTCGAGCAGGAGTGCCGGGATGCCGGCGGCCTCGGCCCCGGCGACGTCCTCGTCCGCCGTATCGCCGACGTGCAGGGCCTCCTCCGGCTCACACCCGGCCAGCTCGAGCGCCCGCGCGAAGATCGCCGGGTCGGGCTTGCGCGTCCCGGCCGCGGCCGAGCTCACGACCCCGTCCAACGTGCCGCCCAGCCCGGCGCGGTCGAGCACCTCGGGCAGCGACACGTCCCAGTTAGAGACGCAGAGCAGGGTCAGCCCGAGCTCGCGCAGCCGCGCCAGCGCGGGGCGCGCGTCGGGCGCCGGGTGGAAGCGAATCGCGCTCATCATCGTCTCGACGTCCACCTCGCGCCCGAGCTCGCGGCTGAGCAGCGCCGCGCAGCGGAGGCGGAGGTCGGCCAGGCTGTCTGCGTCGACGCCCTCGTGGGCGTGCTCGCGGTAGTAGTCCATCTCCTTTCGCATCGCCGCCTCGACGCGGTCGTTCCCTGCGTGGCCGAGCGCGCGGGCGAGCCTGGTCCAGGGAGGCTCGAGCTCGACCAGGGTGCCGAGCGCGTCGAGGAAAACGGCGCGAGTCTTCATGAGCGATCGAAGACTGGCAGGATCGCGGGCCGTGGAAGAGACCTTCTGGGAAGCAAACGGCGATTGGATCACGGCGCTGGCCTCGGTCGCGGTCGCGCTCATCGTCGCGCTGATCGTCGACCGCTTCGTGATCGGGCGCGCCACCCGGGTCGCGACCCGAGTGAGCGACACGACCGTGTCGCGGGCGACGGCGACCCGGTTGCGCCTGATCCGCCGCCTGGTCTTCGTCACGATCATCGTGATCGGGCTCGCGATCGCGCTGGCGCAGTTCGACAAGCTCAACCGGCTCGCGACCGGGATCCTCGCTTCGAGCGCCGTGCTCGGCCTGGTGCTCGGGCTGGCCGCCAGACAGGTGCTCGCCAACCCGATCGCGGGGATCCTGCTGGCGGTCTCGCAGCCGATCCGGATCGGCGACACGATCACGTTCGAGGACGAGACCGGGCGCGTCGACGACATCACCCTCGCGCACACATTCATCGACACCGCCGACGGCCGGCTGGTGATCATCCCCAACGAGCAGATGGTGACGAGCAAGGTCATCAACCGCTCGACTGGCGACTTGAGCGCGCCGGTCGCGGTCTCGGTCTGGCTGCCCCCGGCGGCCGACCTCGAGCGCGCCCGCGAGGCGCTGTCGCGGCTCGAGCCGTCGGAGATCGAGGTCGCCGAGATCACCCCCGAGGGAGTCAGGCTCGCGGTCCACGGACCTCGCCGGCCCGGCGGAACCCGCGCCTCCGGCGAGGAGTCGGCCCTGCGTGAGCGTGCCCAGCGTGCGCTGCGCGACGCAGGCGTGCTTGCGGCAACCGACTGACCCGGCTCGACCCGTCAGTACCCTTTGAGGGCTGATGAGTCCTCGTGCACGGAGACGTCAGCGACGCTCGGGCGGCTCGGTGGGCAAGAAGGTCGCCCTCGCGTTCGGCGTCCTGCTGGCAATGGTCGGAATCGCGGCTGCAAGCGCCGCCCTGTGGGTGCTCGACGTCATGGCCTCGGCGCCGTCGATCCACACGCTCGAGCCCGCCCAGCAGGGGGCGAACTCGGAGGTCTTCGCCGCCGACGGGACCAGCCTCGGTTACGTGCAGGCCGACGTCCTGCGAACCGAGGTCGGGCTCGACGAGATCCCCAAGCGCCTGCAGAACGCGACCATCGCGATCGAGGACGAGCACTTCTACGAGCATGACGGCGTCGACTTCAGCGCGATCGCGCGCGCCGCCTGGGAGAACGTCGAGGCCGGCGAGATCGAGCAGGGCGGCTCGACGATCACCCAGCAGCTCGTCCGCAACCTCTATATCGACGACCCCGAGGACACGCTCGAGCGCAAGCTGATCGAGGCGCAGATGGCGATGGACTACGAGGAGGAGTACTCCAAGGACGAGATCCTCGAGCAGTACCTGAACACCGCCTCCTATGGCACCAACGACGGCCGCACCGCGGTCGGGGTGCAGGCGGCCGCCGAGGTGTTCTTCAACAAGGACGTCTCCGAGCTCAACGTCAACGAGGCGGCGCTGCTCGCCGGCCTGCCGCAGGCACCGACCGACTACAACGCCTTCCTCAACCCCGATGGCGCCAAGGATCGCCGCGACCAGGTCCTGAACGCGATGGCCGAGCAGGGCTACATCACCGGGTCGCGCTACCTGGAGCTCACCCAGAAGGGTCTCGGCCTCGAGCGCGGCCGCCTGTACGAGACCCGCGAGCAGCAGTACTTCTTCGACTTCGTCCAGCAGGAGCTGATCGACGAGTACGGCGTGCAGACGGTCCGCGACGGCGGCCTCAAGGTCTACACGACGCTCGACCCAAAGCTCCAGGCCGCCGCCGAGCAGGCGATCGCAGACAACAACAACACCGTCGGCGCCGCCGCGGCGCTGGTCTCCACCGATGCCGAGACCGGCGAGATCATCGCGATGGCCTCGTCGGAGGCCTACGAGGACCGTCAGTTCAACCTCGCCGCGCAGGGCCAGCGCCAGCCGGGGTCCGCCTTCAAGCCGTTCGCGCTCACCGCCGCCGTCGACCAGGGTGTCGACCCCGACTCGACCTACTACTCCGCCCCGAACACGATCAGCCTCGACCAGGGTCAATACTCCGAGCCCTGGACCGTCAGCGGTGGCGCCGGCGGCACGATCAGCCTTCGCCAGGCGACCGCGAACTCGGTCAACACGGTCTTCGCCCAGCTCGTGATGGATATCGGCCCCGAGACGATGGACGAGATGGCGCGCAAGATGGGGATCACGGCCGAGCTCAACAACTATCCGGCCGAGGTGCTCGGGGCGCTCACCTACGGCGTCTCGGTGCTCGACATGTCGAACGCGTTCGCAACGCTCGCCAACGGCGGCGTCCATCACGAGCCGACCGCGATCCAGCGGGTCGAGTTCCCTGACGGCGAGGTCGACGAGGCCGAGGATCCGGAGGGCACGCGGGCGATCACGGACGGCGTCGCCTACACGGTGGTCGACGTGATGAAGGGGACGCTTGAGTACGGGACCGCGGCCGGTCTGGGGATCGACTGCCCGGCCGCCGGCAAGACCGGAACCACCGAGGCCCAGTCCGACGCGTGGTTCGTCGGCTATACGCCCCACGTCTCGACCGCGGTCTGGGTCGGCAATCCGGACGCGCGCGTGCCGCTGCCCGGCTACGGCGCGCAGCTGGCGGCGCCGATCTGGCAGCAGTACATGTTCGAAGCGGCCTCCTCTCCATGCGACGACTTCCCCGAACCGGAGAACCCGGCGTCGCTTTCGAGCTTCTACGGCGAGTACACCGCGTCGAGCTCGGACTTCGATGAGACCGATGAGGACGAGGAGACGACGACGACCACCGACGACACCGGCGGGACCGAGGCGCCCACCGACGACAGCTACGACCCCGACCTGTACGCGCCAGGCGCCGGCCAGGAGCCGCTGCCGAGCCCGGGCGACGGCGGCGGTGACGAGGGCGGTGACACCGGCAGCGGCGCCCCCG
>DAIRGH010000053.1:0-18927 GCA_036794585.1 Solirubrobacterales bacterium
CCAGGCGCCGACCGCGGGCGACCGAGCGCTGCGCCAGGCCGAGCGCGCGATCGGCGAGACGCTCGAGCACCACGCCCACGTACAGCTTCGCGCTGCGGCTTGAACGTCGCCGGCGATCGGCGTAGGGTCCCTGGCGGTGCCTGGCTGACGCTAGAAAGCCGCTGACTTTGGACAGCGCACCGGCCCCGAGTGGGTCGGCGGCGGCGCCCGTGCGCCGCCTCGGAAGGCCGCTGCGGGCTAACGCCGGCGGCGGGTGTGCCGGAACGGCCCGCTGACCTCGTAGATCTCGCCGACCGCGTAGGCGCGCTGGGAGGAGAAGTACATCCGCTCGCCGCGCGGGTCGAAGCAGACGCCCGTGACCTCCGATGCGGCCTCTGAGTCGGGGTCTCCGTGCTGGGGTCCCGTAAGCCGCGCGAATCGAGCGACGGTTCGCGGGCCGCGGTGACGGCGGCCGCCGGGGGTGACGAGGGCGAGGTCATAGGCATCGGGCGCGCCGTTGTCCTCGCAAACGAACAGGTCGCCGGACGGCTTGTGGATGGCGATGTTGTCGACGTCGGTGAGCGGCGGGTCGGTGACCTTCTCGGCGTCGTAGATCACCTTCATGGTCTCGCGGCGTGTGTTGTAAGCCCAGATCCGGCTGTCGCTCGTCGTCGTGAGGTAGACGAACCCGCCGTCGAAGAAGATCCCCTCTCCGCGTTTGAACCTCGTCGCTCCCTCGACCTGGTCGCGGGTCGGGGTGCTCGCCGCCGACGGGTCCGGGACGGCCACCCAGGTCACGTGTCCACGGCGACCGACCCTCGCGACCTCGAGCGTGCCCTGGCTCAGATCGCTCTTGGTGACAGGGCGGAAGCGATAGAAGCAGCTGGCGCCGTCGTCTTCGCTCAGATACGCGAAGCCGGTGTGGCGGTCGATGCAGATCGCCTCATGGCTGAACACCCCGAGCGCGTCGTGGACGACGGCCTCGGTCTGTCCGCTCGGATCGCACTCCCACACGCGGCCGGTGTCGGTCTCCTCGCAAGACAGCCACGATCCCCAAGGTGTGCGACCGCCGGCGCAGTTGGTGCTGGTGCCGCCGAGAATCCGGTAGGCGTCGAGGATCTCGCCGGTGGGCGAGAAGCGGATTGCGCTGGCGCCACCGTCGCCCGGGTTGCCGACCGAGATCGGAACGTGGACCGGGGTCGGGCTCTCGCAGTTGGAGACGAGGATCCAGCCACCGTCGTCGGTGGCGTAGGTCGCGGAGCCGTCGCTGAAGATGTGCCACACGTATCCGGTGCCGTCGACGGCTGCGCCACCGCGCGCGATCACCCGGCCGCTGAAGCCCTCCGGGAGCTGAAGCCCAATCGCGTTCGGCTCACCGAGCGGGCCGTACGGACCATCGCCGGGCTGCGCCGGCGCGGCCAGTGACTTCCAGAAGGCCGGGCCCAGCGCAAGCGTGCCAGCGGCGACCAGACCGGTGCCCACGAACTCCCGGCGACGCAGTGCCCCCGTGCCCACCCCTGAGAGGATCGCAAAGGCTCGGGCGGCGTGCGTAAATGAGCTGTTACCGCGGGCGGTAGATGCGCTCGGCAACGCGTAGCTGCAGCGCCTTCGGCGCCAGCGATTGCGTCCGCATCGCCCACCTGAACATGGCGCCGGGGATCACGGAGCGCGCGCCGCGCTCGTAGGCGGCGAGCGACTCACGGACCACCTGCTCGGCCGAGATCGTTCCCGGCGCCTTGGTCATCTCAGACCAGCCGGCTACCTCCTGCCATTCGGTCGGTACGGGACCGGGGTTGACGGCGAGGCAGCGCACGCCGGTGCCGCGCAGCTCGACGTGAAGTGCGTCGGTGAAGTGAAGCGCGAAAGCCTTGCTGGCGGCGTACACCGTCTCGTAGGGGAGCGGCTGCATGCCCGCCGTCGACGCGACCACGATCACGCCGCCGCGACCGCGCTCGACCATCGCGGGCAGGAGGGCGCGGGTGAGGATCACGACGGCCTCGCAGTTGACCCGGACCATCTCGGCGTCGCGTCCCGCGGGGATCTCCCGGAAGCGGCCGTGGGTGCCGAAGCCGGCGTTGTTGACCAGCAGCTCGACCTCGACCCCGAGCTGTTCGACCTTCGCGGGCAGCGCCTCGGCCTCGGCGCCGAGGTCGCACGCGAGCACCCGCGCCTCTGTCGGGAGCTCGGCGGCCAGCGCCTCGAGCCGGTCGACGCGGCGAGCGACCAGGACGAGGTCGTGCCCGCGGGCGGCAAGCTGGCGCGCGAACTGCTCGCCGATCCCCGATGACGCTCCCGTCACCAATGCAGTACCCGCGGTCACGTGCTGAGCCTATGCTCTTCGACGAGTTGCCCGAGGCGCCGCCCAAGCCGACCGAAACGCGCTCGCTCGAGGAGCGGGTGCGCGCCTGGGAGGCCGAGTACCTGTGGGACCTGGCGACGCCGTCGTACCCGGCGATGCGGCGCGAGCCCGAGCCCGACAGCCCCGTGCGAACGCCGTTTCAGCGCGACCGCGACCGGGTCGCGCACTCGAAGGCGTTTCGCCGGCTCAAGCACAAGACCCAGGTGTTCATCGCCCCGGAGGGCGACCACTACCGCACCCGGCTCACGCACACGCTGGAGACCTGCTTCATCGCCCGCACGGTCGCCAGGGCGCTGGGCCTCAACGAGGACCTGACCGAGGCGATCGGCCTCGGCCACGACCTCGGCCATCCGCCCTTCGGCCACATCGGCGAGGAGGCGCTCGACGAGGCGCTGCGCGAACGAGGCGCGCCGGGCTTCAAGCACAACCGCCACTCGCTGCGCGTGGTCGACGTGCTCGAGCGCGACGGGCGGGGGCTCAACCTGACCGAGGCGGTCCGCGACGGAATCCTCAACCACACCGGATCCGGGCGCCCGGCGACGCTGGAGGGGCGGATAGTGCGGCTCGTCGACCGGGTCGCGTACATCAACCACGACATCGACGACGCGATCCGGGCCGGCATCCTCGACGCCGACGACCTGCCCCAAGCGGAGATCGAGCTGCTCGGCGCGACGGGCTCGGCGCGCATCGACACGCTCGTGCGCGACATCGTCGCGACCTCGCCCGAGCGGGGCGACGTCGTTCAGTCCGAGGAGGTCGGCGGGGCGATGCTGCGGCTGCGCAAGTACATGTTCGAGCGGGTCTACCTCGGTCCGGAGGCGCGCAGCGAGCACGACCGGGTCCGCCGCACGCTCGCGGGGCTCTTCGACCACTACCTGGACGATCCGGGGGGCGACGTGCAGGCCGCCACCGACTATGTCGCGGGGATGACCGACCGCTTCGCGATCGCCAGCTTCAAGCGCCTGGCGTTGCCGGAGGAGTCCCGTCTCTGAACACCAGCGAACGGCCGGGCGGCACCGAGCAGGATCCGGTCGATCTGCTTCAGGCGTTGGGCGGCGCCCGCGGGATCGCGGACTCGGGACTGCCGGCCCTTGCTTTCGTCACCGCCTACACGCTCGGAGGCCAAGACGTCTCGTTGGCCGCATGGATCGCGGTCGGGGTCGGAGTGGCGATCACGATCGTGCGGGTGGTGCGTCGCGAGACCCTGCAGTTCGCGCTCGCCGGGTTCGCCGGAGTCGCGCTGGCCGCCTTCGTCGCAGACCGGACCGGCCGCGCCGAGAACTTCTTTCTACCGGGGCTGCTCTTCAACGCGCTCTACGCCGCGGCGTATGTGGTCTCGATCGCCGTTCGCTGGCCCTTGATCGGCCTGATCGTGGAGTCGGTCGAGGGTCGCGGTCGCACATGGCGAGAGGACCCGGAACGGGTGCGGCTCTACTCGCGGGCGAGCTGGATCTGGGTCGGAGTGTTTCTCACCCGCCTCGCCGTGCAGCTGCCGCTCTATCTGGCGGGGGCGCTGGTCGCGCTCGGGATCGCTCGCACCGCGATGGGATTGCCGATCTTCGTGCTCGCGATCTGGCTCACGTATCTGGTCCTGCGGACCGGCGGGCGTGCCCGCGTACAGTCGGGTTAGTCGCGCGTATGCTCGAATCGTGAGCCTCTTCACCGGAGACAGCGTCGAGCGGGTCAAGCAGGCCGCCGACATCGTCGAGATCATCTCGGCCTATACGGACCTGCGCCGCTCGGGTGCGCGGTTCACCGGGCTGTGCCCGTTTCACGACGAGCGCTCGCCGTCGTTCTCGGTCGACCCGCAGGAAAAGCTCTACCACTGCTTCGGCTGCGGGGTCGGCGGCGACGTGATCAAGTTCGTCGAGGAGAAGGAGGGCCTCGCGTTTCCCGACGCGGTCGAGGCGCTCGCCGAGCGCTACGGGGTCGAGCTCGAGCGCGAGCAGGAGGATCCGCGCGCCGAGGAACAGCGCAAGGCGCGGGCGCGGCTGCAGGAGCTGCTGGAGCGCACGGCGAGCTTCTACGCCACCTTCCTCCGCGACGCGCACCAGGCGGTGCGGGCGCGCGACTACCTGGCCGAGCGCGGGCTCGGCGCCGAGGTGCTGGCGGACTTCGGCGTCGGCTGCGCGCCGGGGACCTGGGACACGGTGCTCGTCCGCGGTCAGCAGGCGGGCTACTCGGTCGCCGAGATCGAGGCCGCTGGCCTGGTGCTGAAGAGCCAGAAGGGACAGGGCCACTACGACCGGTTTCGCTCGCGGATCGTGTTTCCGATTCGCGACGCGCGCGGCCGCGTGCAGGGGTTCGGCGCCCGGGCGCTCCTGCCCGACCAGAAGCCGAAGTACGTGAACTCGCCCGAGGGGGCGCTGTACAGCAAGCGGCGCACGCTCTACGCGATCGACCGCGCCCGGCCGGCGATCGCCAAGGCGGGGAGGGCGCTGGTGGTCGAGGGCTATACGGACGTGCTCGCCTGCCATCAAGCGGGGATTCGCGACGCCGTGGCGGTGATGGGGACCGCGATCACCCCGGAGCAGGTGAAGCTGCTGTCGGGCTACGCCGAGGAGGCCGTGCTGGCGCTCGACGCTGACCGCGCCGGGCGTGAGGCGATGCTGCGCGCCCAGGGGGTGGCGGGCGGCAAGAGGTTGCGGCTGCGGGTGGCGCGGATGCCGGAGGGAAAGGACCCCGCCGATCTGCTCGCGGGCGACGACGCGGCGGCCGCGGCGGCGTTTCGCGACGCGATCGAGGCGGCCGAGGACCTGCCGGTGTTTCACGCGCGCACGCTGCTGGACGACGCCGACCTGTCGTCGCCGGCGGGCCGCGACCGGGCGCTCGACGAGGTCGTGGCGGTGATCGCGGCGATGCCCGACTCGATCACCCGGGAGGAGCTGATTCGCGAGGTCGGCGATCGGCTGGACGCCGATCCGGCCCTGGTCTCGCGCCGCCTTGCGCAGGGCCGTCGCAGACGCCCGACGCCCGGCGAAGCCCGGCCGGAGCCGGCCCCTCCGCCCGAGCGGCCCCACGCCCTGAGCTCGCGCGAGCGGCGGGAGGAGGGCTTGCTGGCGATGTGCATTGCCTCGCCCGGCGACGGGCAGGAGATCCTGCAGCAGCTCAGCGCCGAGCACTTCTCCACCCCGAGCGCAGCCCGCGCGTTCGGCTGGCTTCGCGACCATCTCGAGAACCCGACCGAGGGCCTGACGCGCGACGACGAGGACCTCTGGGCCTACGTGACTCGTTTGATGATGCGAGCCGAGCGGGAGCCGGCGACTCCCGAGGCGATGGAGCTGAGCCGGTTGGAGCTCGACCTGGCGCGGGTCGACGATCAGATCCAGGCGGCCGAGGGCAATGGGGGAGAGCCGCCGGTCGAGCTTCAGCGCCACCGCGCCGAGCTCACCGACCGGATCGCACGAGCGCATTCCTGAAGCGAATCGTCGCCCGCCGCGGCGGGTTTGATGGGAGATGATCGGATCCATGGCACGGGGATGGATCGCCGCCGGCGTGGTCGCTGCACTGGTCGGGACTGCGTTGGTCGCGGCGCCGGCCGGGGAGGGGGGCCTGTACGACGAGAACCAGGATCAGCTTCGCATCGGCACGGTCATTCAGCGCAACCTGGAGGCCGATGAGTCCCGGTTGATGCCCGGCGCCGGGCTCGACTCGGTGCGCTTTTGGCTCTCGTGGGCCGGGTCGCAGCCGAGAAGCGACTTTCACGACTGGACCGAGGCCGACGAGACGGTTCGCGCGATCGCCGCCGCCGGCCTGACCCCGGTCCCGTTCCTGTTCGGCACGCCGGCGTGGGCGGCCAACGGGGACGGGCACGAATGCGAGCGATCGGACTGCCTGTCGTACGCGCCGATCACGCTCGAATCGAGGTCGGCGTTCGCCGCGTTCGCTCGCGCGGCGGTGAGCCGTTACGGACCGGATGGCCTGTTCTGGGAGCGCCACCCGGAGCTGCCGTACCAACCGATCCGTGTCTGGCAGCTCTGGAACGAGCCCAATCTGCAGGCCTTCTGGCGACCGTACGTCGACGCGCGAGGCTACGCGGAGCTGGTTCGCCTGGCGGCCACCGAGATCCGCGCTTCAGACCCTGGGGCCGAAGTGGTGCTCGGGGGATTCTCGGGCAACCGCTCGACCGAGACGAGGTGGAGTGCGCACGCGTATCTGGAGCAGCTCTACGCTGTCGTCGGGATCGCCGAGAGCTTCGACGGCCTCTCCATCCACCCGTACGCCTCGCGCACCCGAGGCGTGCTCGACCGGATCAGGAACGCGCTGGCGATCACGGCGGTTCACGATCCCGAGGTCGACCTCTGGATCACCGAGATCGGCTGGGCCTCGGCCGGCCCGCAGAAGTGGAGCCTGGTCAAGACGATCGATGGGCAGGCCAGGCTTCTCCGTCGCTCCTTCACCCGGCTGATCAGCCGCGCCGACGACTGGAACCTCCGCGGCCTCTACTGGTATGCCTGGCGCGACACCGACGTCGGCAAGGCCGTCTGCGGCTGGTGCGCCCGCGCCGGCCTCCGCGACCGCCAGGGCCGCCCCAAACCCGCCTTCCACGAGCTCCGCCGGCTGACTTTCCCATAACGAACACACGTTCGCTTTTCTGTCCGGTCTCGCCGGGAGAATCCGAGGCAATGGACCGGATCCAGTTGAAGACCTGGCTTGACGAAGGCCTGTCGCTGGATCAGATCGGCGCGATCGTCGGGCGGGATCCTTCGACGGTTGGGTACTGGCTGAGGAAGCACGGCCTCACCGCGAACGGTCGCGCCAAGCACGCGCCCAAGGGCGGCATCCGGCGTCAGGATCTCGAACCGCTGGTGGCGGCGGGCGAGACGCTTGTGACGATCGCCGAGAAGCTCGGCGTGAGCACGAGCACCGTCCGGTACTGGATCGCCCGGTATGAGCTCCCGCGGCCCCATCGGGTCCGTCGCAGCGAAGTCGAGAAGGCGATCGCCGAGGGCCGCCGCACGGTGTGGCGCGACTGCGGCAAGCACGGGTGGACATCTTCATGATCGAGAACAGCGGTCGCGCCAGGTGCCGGCAGTGCCGTATGGATCGCGTTGCCGAATGGCGCCGACGGGCCAAGGCCAGATTGGTCGAGGAGGCCGGTGGTGAGTGCGTCCTATGCGGCTTTAGCGAATCCCAGGTCGCCTTGCAGTTCCATCATCTGGATCCCGCTACCAAGCGGTTCAATCTCTCGCTTCGCGGCGTCACCAGGTCGATGACGAAGCTGCGCGAGGAGGCCTCGAAGTGCGTTCTGCTGTGCGGGAACTGCCACGCGCAAGTGGAGGCGGGCGTCAAGCAGATCTGACGACGACACACTTCTGTGGGCGAGGCTCTCCCGACTGGATTCGAACCAGTACGACTTGATTAACAGTCAAGCATGCTGCCGTTACATCACGGGAGATCGGCGTGCTGCCGTTATCGGCCCCACGCCGCCTCCATGTTAGAAGCCGTGGCGGCCTAAGACCCGCCCAGCTTCTCAACCAGCTCTGCGGCCCGCTGCGCCCCGTCGTTTGCTCGCGACCACGCCGCGATTTCTGCCGCCCGAGCGGCGAAAGAGCCTTCGCCGAGCAGCCGCCGCACGGTCAACCGTAGCGTCGCCGGGGTCATCAACCGCCACGGCAGCATCAGACCGGCGCCGGACCACGCGACCCGGGCGCCGTTCTCGGCCATGTCGCCGACCGCCGGACAACACAGCGCCGGCACGCCCGCCGCGAGCGCGCGCGCCACGGTCCCGTGGCCGCCGTGGCAGATCACCAGATCGGCCGCCGCCATCGCCTGCGAGTAACTGAGCCAGTCGACCACCACCGCGTTCGACGGAGCGGGCGGCAACGGCTCGCTCGACCGCGCCCGGTTCGTCGTCGCCAGCACCCGCACCGGCTCGCCGGCGAGCCCCTCCAGCGCCGCCCGCACCAGCCGGCCATCCGGATCCTGCGCCGTCGACGGCGCCACCAGCACCAACGGTCCCTCGCCCGCCGGCAGCTCCACGTCCCCGTACGGCAGCTCGAACTCGATCGGCCCCGTCACGTGCACCGACCCCGGCCAGCTGCGCGGGTACTCGAGCTGCGGAAACGTGGCCACCAGCGCCAGCGCCTCGCTGATCCCGCCGTGAAACCGCTCGATCGCCGGCAGGCCGACCACAGCCCGCGACTGGTTCATCTCCTCGCGCCCGCGCTCCAGCCCGCCGACCAGCACCGGCAGCGCCGCCCGCCACAGGGCCCGGCCGACCGGCGTGCGCGCCGGAAACGCGCCAAACGAGAAGAACGGCAGCCCCGGCTCGTGCACCGGATAGACGTGCGGGATCAACGTCGCCCGCCGCACCCCCGCGCGCTCGGCCGCCAGCGCCGGCGCCAGCGTGAGGATGTCGCTGACGACCACGTCGAAGTGTCCCTGCTCGATATAGGGCAGCAGCGCCAGCGCCGCCTCGGCCGCCGACGGCCCCTCGTCCGAGCCGGGCGGCGGCGGCGGAAACGTCTTGTACTCCTCCGCCGCGGTGAACTCCAGCCCCGCCTCCTCGACCGCCTCGCGCCAGTGCTCCCACGTCTCGACCACCACCTCGTGGCCCCGCTCGGCCAGGGCCCGCGCCAGCCCGATCGCCGGAAAGGCGTGCCCGGGATCGCCGAACGCCGCGACCAGGAACCTGCAAGATCGCTTTCCACCCCCGCCCGAACCATTGACCTCGGCGCTCATCTCGCGCACCATTCTCGGCCATGCCCCGTCCCGCCCGCGATCCAGCGCGGCGCCTGCGCGTCTCCGTCGAGCGCCTGCCCAACCGCACCAAGGAGGCGATGCTCCGCGGCATCGCCGCCAACCGCATCGTCGTCGGCGCCTACGTCGACCCGCGCTCGGGCGGCGTCTGCCCGATGCTCGCGGCGCACCGAAACGGCGGCCGCACCAGCGTCGCCAGCTTCGCCCGCGCCTGGGACGAGTACACCGGCGCCAAGCGCCCGCGCCGCGCCACCCGGCGCGAGGTCCGCACACTCCGCACCCTGCTCGAGGAGAGCCTCGACGTCGACACCGAGATCGAGCGCACCCCGATCGCCGAGCTCGCCGCCCAGATCCGCGCCGAGCGCGCCCAGCTCGCAAGCTGCCGGCCGGTCCGCCACGGCCCGGTCGAGGTCGTCGTCCCCGAGCCCGAGGACCTGTCAATCAGCATCCGCCGCCGCAAGCGCAGCGACCTGCTGACCGCGACCGAGCGCGAGCTCGCCTCGCCCGCGGCGATCCCCAAGCCACAGCGTTCCTAGAGCACCTCTCCCGGCCGAGCGAAGACGATCTCCGGCACCAAGCACGCCGGCGACGTCCGCAACAGGAACCGCACCGACTCGGCGATGTCCTCGGGCCGGATCATCTCCTCCTGCGGCACCTGACCGCGAACGAACTCGGTCATGGGGGTGTCGACGAACCCCGGGCACAGCGCCGTCACCTGGATCCCATCGCTTTCAACCTCCCGCTGCGTCGCCTGGCTGAAGCCGACCACGCCGGCCTTGGTCGCCGAGTAGACCGAGAGCCACGCCTGGCCCTTCTTGCCGGCGATCGACGCCGTGTTGACGATCAGCGCCTTGCCGTGCTCGGCGCCCGCCTCGCGCAGCATCGGCAGCGACTCGCGGGTTGTGATGATCAGCGCCCGCAGGTTGGCGCCGAGCTGGATGTCGAGCTTCTTCGTCGTGATCTGATCCATCGCCTCGCCGATTCCGACGCCGGCGTTGTTGACCAGCACGTCCATGCGCCCCCAGCGCTCGCGGTGCGAGGCGACCGCTGCAACCACCTGCTCTTCGTCGGTCATCTGCGCCGCCTCGTGGTGGACGTCGAGTCCGGCGTCGCGCAGCTCCTGCGCCGCCGCCTCGAGCTTCTCGGGCCGGCGGGCCGAGATCGTCACCCCGTAGCCGTCCTCGCCGAGCGCCCGCGCGATCGCCAGCCCGATCCCGCTCGAGCCCCCCGTAACCAGCGCCGCCCTCTCCGCCACCTGCTCCTCCTTCGATCGTCTGCTCAGCCGGACCCTATCCGCGCGTAGCCCGTGGCCGCTTACCCGGCGATTAGGGGTGGTCGCTAACTTCTTCGCGGTGCGCCGACCGTTCTCACGCACCATCACCGCCGCCGCGCTCGCGGCTCTCCTCGCGCTCGCCGTCGCTGCCTGCGGCGACGGCGAGGAGGCCGAAACCACCGACGATCCGGTTGCCGCGCCGGAGGCCTCGGCGTTTCCCAAGCCGAAGGGCGATCTGAACGCGCTCACCGCCGAGATCACGCCGACCGACGAGTACGTGGCGTCGCCCGCCGGCAAGGTCTACGGCGAAGGTGATAATCGCTTCGGCTTCGGCCTCTCCACAGTCGACGGCGAGCAGGTCCCCGACGCCGAAGTGGCGATCTACGCGGCCCAGGGACCCAACGGCGAGGCGGAGGGGCCGTTCCCCGCCCGGATCGAGAGCCTGGAGACGGAGGCGGCGTTCGTTGCTCAAACGACCTCGGACGATCCCGACGCGGCCAAGGTCGTTTACGTGGCCAACCTCGACTTCGACCAGCCCGGCGAGTGGCGTTTGGTCGCTGCGATCAAGCAGGACGACGGCAGCGTGGTCGGCACCCTGATGTCAGGCGTCAAGGTGTCCGAGAAGGATGCGATCCCCGCGCCGGGCGACGAGGCGCCGACCATCCACACCCTGACAACCGACGACGTCGGCGACATCGGCGAGATCGATACGCGCGTGCCGCCCTCGAGCATGCACGACATCGACTTCGCAGACGTTGTCGGCAAGAAGCCGATCGTGCTCCTGTTCGCGACGCCCGCGCTTTGTTACAGCCGCGTCTGCGGGCCCGTCGTCGACGTGGCCGAGCAGGTCAAGCGCGAGGTCGGCGACGAGGTCGCCTTCATCCACCAGGAGATCTACGTGGATAACAACCCCGAGAAGGGTCCGCGACCACAGGTCGAGGCGTACAACCTCCGCAGCGAGCCGTGGCTGTTCGTGATCGACGCCGAGGGCAAGGTCGACACCCGGATCCAGGGCGCCTTCAGCGTCTCAGAGCTCGAGGCCGCGGTCGACCGCGTCACCCAGTAGCCACCGCCCGACCCCCGCGCTACATTCGCGCCCGGGGCCGGTAGCTCAGTTGGTAGAGCAGCGGACTCATAATCCGTAGGGCGGAGGTTCGATTCCTCCCCGGCCCATCTAGCGGTCACCTGGGGTGGAAGGCCTTGAAGCCCTTTCCCTCCTGTCGCTGATGAGCGCACTCGTAGGCGAGCTCGCCGGCTTCGTAGGACTGCACCCACGTGCATTCGAACCGACGCACGCGCTCGGTGTCGCCAGGGTCGGGCCGGTCTCCCGCAAGTGCCTTTCGCTCGTAGTCGTGCGCGACTTCCGTGGCCGCGCCGCACTTCATGTTCTTGACCTTGAGGATCTTGTTACCGCCGTATGTGAAGACCTCTCCACAGGACCGGTCCTTCGCAGCATCCGCACCGCCAGCCGCCGGGGCGGCGAGCAACAGAGCAGCGAGCACGAGGATCATTCGCTTCATCCGCTTCAGGGCGGAGCCTAGGCCATATGAACCCCGGCCCGTGGGCCAGCATCCTTGGACCCACGAGCGTGGGGTCACTCCTTCAGGTACGTCTACCGGTGTATGCCGAGCACGAGGAGATACGGCCGCGGCTGGCTGACGCCGCTTCCGTTGCGGAACTGGTTGAAGTACGCGACCCAGTCACGGCGCAGGGCCTCGCGGCGCTCTTCGTCGAGCGACTCGGCGAGCGCCTTGGTCGGCCCGTAGGAGCTCGAGAAGAGCTCCCAGATCTCCTCGGCCGAGCTTCCCGGCTGCGGGCAGTCGCCCTCCTCGTAGCGGAGCTCGAACGCGTCGCCCAGGAGCTCGGTGAGGTGGCCGTGGTCGCCCCAGGCGAACGGACTGCCGGCGCCCTCGGGCGGCGGCGGCATGTAGGCAGCCATCACCTTGAAGAACTCGGCGACTCCGCGCGTGGGGTGCCAGGTGAGCAGCGCCAGCTGGCCGCCCGGCTTGCAAACGCGGGCGAGCTCATCCGCCACCGCGCGGTGGTCGGGCGCGAACATCGCTCCGAAGGACGAGGTGACGACGTCGAAGCTCGCGTCCGGATACGGCAGCCGCTCGGCGTCGCCGACCTCCAGCTCGACATCGACGCCCTCCGCGCGAGCGCGCTCGCGCGCTCTTTCGATCAGGTCCGGCGCGAGGTCCAGCCCGGTGGCGTCGGCGCCGCCCTGTGCCAGCCGCACCGCGATCTCGCCGGTGCCGGTGGCGACGTCGAGGGCCCGGTCGCCGGGGTGGATCTCGATCGAGCCCACCAGGTGATCGTGGGCGATCGTCAGGTGATCGGAGATCCGCTCATACGGGCCCGAACCCCAGACGACGCTCTGCTTCGCCTTCAGTTCCTCGAATGCCATCTCAAGTGCTCCTTCCGTCGGGTGACAGGAGCCCAATCTGACCGCAGCGTGGCCCAATCGTCTAGTTCAGGATCTGGACCGATCCGGTCCTAAATCAGAACTTGACGCCTGGGGCAGCGCGGATCTAGAGTCGGGTCATGTCCGGCTATGGCCAGTTCTGCCCCGTGGCGAAGGCGACCGAGGTCATCGCGGAGCGCTGGACGCCGCTCGTGATCCGCGAGCTGCTCTGCGGCAGCCATCGCTTCAACGACCTGCAGCGGGGGATGCCGCTGATCTCGCGGAGCCTGCTCGCCAAGCGGTTGCGCGATCTCGAGGCTGCGGGCGTCGTCGAGCGTCGCCGCGGCATCGACGGACGCGGATCTGAGTATCACCTGACGCCAGCCGGCGAGGAGCTGCGGCCGATCATCATGGCGCTCGGTACCTGGGGCCAGCGCTGGGTGCGCGACGAGGTCAGCCGCGACGACCTCGACCCGCGCCTGCTGATGTGGGATATGCAGCGCAGCATCGAGATCGACGCGCTGCCGGATCACCGCGTGGTCGTCCGCTTCCGGTTCACGGACGTGATCGGCAACCTGCCCCGCGTTACCTGGCTGATCCTCGATCGCGACGAGGTCGACGTCTGCTACCGCGACCCAGGTTTCGAGGTGGACCTCGTGGTCTCCGGGAGGCTGCGGGTCCTGATCGGCGTCTGGATGGGCGACCGCTCGATGGCTAGCGCGATCCGCGCCGGCGAGCTCCAGGTCGAAGGACCCCAAGCCCTGGTCCGCGGCTTCCCGACCTGGCTTCGCCGCAGCGCCTTCGCGGACGTCGAGCGGCCGGCGGCGACGTTGACACCGGCGTAATTAGGAATGCTGCCGGACCGGGTGTACGGTCGGTGTGAGCTGCGAACGCACGTAGCCGGAGCGGAAGGCACACATGGGCCGTATCTCGTCGGGGCGAAGTTTCGCCAGCTCGTTGGCCCTCGCGTCCCTCGCGCTCGTTGCATGCGTGGCTGCGCCGGCGTCTGGGACAGCCGGCACCCCTGAGGGGCATCCCACCTACGGCGGCGTGCCGGTCGCCTGCTCGGACAACACCAGCTACGCGATGGGCAATTTCTATTCCGGGAACCAGGGCTACGAGTTCAGCTTCGGCGCCAGCGGCGGGATCATCACGAGATGGCAATATCTGGCCGCCAGCGGCGGCGGAACCGTTGCCCTGCAGGTGCTCTCCGAGCAGACCGGTAACGGCGTCTTTGCGCTCCTCGCCGAATCCGCGGTCGAGGCACCGACGCCTTCGACGCTGAACGAGTTCACCACGCACATCCCGCTCGGGCCGGGCTTCTACTCGCTCGGGATCAAGGCGGTGAGCGGAAGCCCGGAGTGCGTCTCCACAGGGTTCCCGTACGACGAGGTGGTCCAGAAGTCGCCGGCACCCGCGGTCGGAAGCGGCTCGACGCAGTACGGCAATCCTCAAGCCGACGCTCGCATCAACGCTGCTATGACCGCTGAGGCCGACGAGGATCAGGACGGCTTCGGTGACAGCACCGAGGAAGGCTGCCCGGGCAACACGCAGCGCCACGACGATTGCATCAAGCCCGGTCTGCCGGACCTGACGAGCAAGCCGAGGAAGCGCAAGATCAAGTTCACCTTCAGCTCGGACGAGCCGGGAACCTTCGAGTGCCACCTCAAGAACAAGCCGTTCTCGCCCTGCGCCTCGCCGCTGAAGCTGCGCAAGCTGAAACCGGGCAGGTACGTCTTCACCGTCCGCGCCGTCGACGCGAACAACAACAAAGGGCCCCAGACCTCGTTCGCGTGGAACGTCAAGCGGCCGCGAAACGGCCACCATTGATCATGGCCTAGCACCGGCGCCCGCCCGCCTCCTGCAAACTGGAGGCGGGCGGATTGCCGGTGCTTTACCCCCCTTGTGCGAACGAATTCGCGTCGAGGACCGTCATCCGGGACCTCGAAGGAGATGCGGTGCCCTTGCTGTCGAGCCCGATCTCCGGCCGCTGCGGAACCGCCCGCGGGGCGGCGCCAGGGTGAGTGAGTGACGGCGATGGCATCAACGAGATCACCGCAAAGGCGAGCCACGACAGCAGCCCGCCGGTACGCAGTACGCGTCCAGCCACCGGGGAACCTCCTAACCTCCGCAGCGTGCTGGCTGGAACCTAGCCGCAACGGTGGGGCGGGGGCAACGTTGTGAAAAGTTGCAAAAAGCTGCCAGAGCCTCACTCAGGTGCGTGAAGCCGCAACACTCGCGCGGGTGGCCGTTCCCCTGCTCGTGCTCGGGGCCCTGTTCCTGCTCGGGGCGGCGCTCGATCTCGGTCCGTTCAGGACCGACGAGGTCTCACGCGGCGAGCTGATCGTGCGCGCCGATCAGATCTGCGCGGAGGCCAGCCGGGCGTTCGCCGAGCAGCAGGAAAAGCCGCCGCAGACCCCGCAGCAGGCCGCCGAGCTCACCGACAACCTGATCGGGATCGCCGAGGACGAGAGCAGGCGGATTGCCGAGCTTCAGGGGCCGGCCGACGTCGACGCCGAGATCGCCGCCTACCTCGAGGCGCGCGAGCGCGGGATCGACCTGCTGAGAGAAGGTCGCGAAGCGGCTGAGGAAGGCAACTCGGACGCATACGAGCAGGCGCAGGCAGAACTCGACCGCACCCAGCCCGAGCGACGGCAGATGGCGCGCGAGATCGGGTTCTCGGAATGCAGCCAGCCGCTCGGGAGCGACGCTAGCGACGTCTAAGGATCCGCCGCCGCCGCGGTTCGCGTGTCGCGAGCCAGCCGAATCCCACCGCGGCGGCAAGGTTGAACGCCCCCGCGAACCAGAGGCCCTCGCGCGCGCCCGGGCGCGAGAACGACGCCGATTGCGACCAGACGACGTCGGTCGCGATCTCGATCCCGCGCAGCCACGCGAGCGCCCACCAGTCCTCGGGCTCGCCGCGCCTTTCGGCGACGAGATGGGCGGCGGCGAAGCTGAGCCAGATCGGGCCGCAGCGGCGGAAGAGGTGGCGCGCGTCGGGCGAGGGCTCGTCGTGGCCGAGCACGCGCAGGGTCGCGTCGGGCGCCAGCAGCGCCCCACTGCCCAGCGCGAGGTCGAACGCGATCAGGTTGCGGTTGGTCAGCCGGAGTGCCTGCTCTAGATCCACGGCCGCGATCCAACCACACCTAGCTAGGCGACGCCGAAAAGGAAAACCGCCTGGCAAAGCGAATCAACCGGCCGTGAGCAAGACCGCGACCAAGTCCCGCCCTGCCTCCAAGCCTCAGGCACGCGCCAACGGCGCCGGCCGCAAGGCTGCGGCCGCCCCCAAGGGCAAGGCGCTTTCGACCTACATCACCGAGCGCTTCGACGAGTTCTCGCGCTCGCAGAAGGACGTCGCGCGCTACATCGTCGACCACCTCGACGAGGCCGCCTTTCAGACCGCCGAGGAGCTCGCCCGTCGCGCCAACACCTCCTCCTCGACAGTGGTGCGCTTCTCCCAGGCGCTCGGCTTCGAGGGCTACCCCGAGCTTCAGCAGGCGGCGATCGAGGAGTACCGCAGCCGCGAGCCCGGCGGCGACGCCTCGGCGCCGCTGTTCGACTTTGACCACTCCGAGTTCGAGGCCTCGCTGGCGGCCGATCATGCCAACGTCGAGGAGACGGTCCGAAACCTCACCCGCGAGCAGGTCGAGGCGTGCGTCACCGCGCTCGCCGGCGCCAGCCGGGTGATGGTCGTCGGGCTCGACCAGCTCGCCTTCTTCGCCAGCTACCTGCGCCACCTGCTGGCGCTGCTCGACATCCGCGCCGAGGTCGTCGCCAGCCCGCGCCAGGACTCGATCACGCGGCTATCGCGCGTCGACGAGCAGTCGCTGGTGATCGCGTTCTCGGCCGGCCGCGCCCATCCGATCGTGGTCCGGGCGATGAAGCTCGCCAAGCACCGCGGCGCGCAGACCCTGGCGATCACCGACGCGACCCTGTCGGACATCGGCCAGTTCTCCGATCTGACGCTCTACTACTCCTCCAACGGCCCCTCGTTCACGCGCTCCAACACCTCGCTGCTGGCGATCGTCCAGGCGCTCGCACACGGCGTCTACGCGCGCGACAAGGGCGCCTACAAGGACCGCATCCGCGCCTTCAAGCTGAAGTAGCGTCGAGGTCGCCTGGGAGATCCCTCCCATGCAACCGATCGTGCATTTGCTCATCAACCCCTGACACTCGAGCGTGCCGCGTCTAGGGTCGTCGGCGCCTGGGGGCCTCGGCACCAGGCGCGCCGATGCCGAGTGCGTACGCCAATTCCCGCCCGCCGACCCGCCGACTCACCGTCGCGTCGATCGTCGCTGCTGCCTGCCTGGCGGTCGCGCTGGCGACCGGCGCGAGCTCGCAGGCCCAGAGCGCGCAGCTCGACGCCGTCCGCGCGCAGCAGGAGCGGATCCGCGACCAGCTGGCCGACCAGAACGCCGTCGTAGACGACCTGCTCGGTAGGGTTGCGGTCTTCAGGCAGCGAGAGCGGGACGTCTCGGCCGAGCTCGCCAAGCAGGAGGCCGAGCTGGCCGCCGCCAGGGACGAGCTCGCGCAAGCACGCGCGGCGCTCGCCGAGACGAAACGCCGGCTCACGGCCGCCCGCGGCGACCTGCGACGGCTGCTCGTCTCGATCTACCGGCACGGCCAGCCTGACGCCGCAAGCCTGCTGCTCGACTCCGACAGCCTCGAGCAGTTCGCGACCGTGACCACCTATCTCGAGCGGCTCCGTGACTACGAGGCGGGGGTGGTCAACCGGGTGCGCGAGCTGCGCACAGAGCAGCGCAACCAGGTCGGCGACATCGAGGCCTCGATCGCGCGGATGGAGAAGGCCCGGGCGGCGATCGCCGCGCGCCAGCAGGAGCTCGCCGCCGCACGCGCGGAGCTCGAAGAGCGCGAGGCCGCGCTCAGGGCCGCGCAGAGCGAGCGCCGGCGTCAGCTTCAGAGGCTGGTGGGCAGGGAGCAGAGCCTGGTCGAGGCTCTCTCGACACCCGCTCCGGCCTTGTCGTCCGAGGCGGCTCCGGCCGCAAGCGTTGAGCCCCCGAACGGCTCGACGGCGACGATCAACTCCGACGGGACGGCGACGGCCCCAGCCGACGCACCGCAGGCCGTCAAGGACGTGATCGCTGCCGGGAACGCGATCACCAACGCGCCCTACCTGTATGGCGGCGGCCATGGCTCGTTCGACTCACCAGGCGGCTACGACTGCTCAGGCTCGGTCAGCTACGCCCTTCACGGTGGCGGCCTGCTCTCCTCGCCGCTCGACTCGACCGGCTTCATGACGTGGGGCGATCCCGGCCCGGGAAGCTGGATCACCGTCTACTCGAATCCCGGCCACGCATTTCTGGCCGTCGCGGGCATTCGCTTCGACACCTCGGGCGCGCCGCCTCGCTGGCAGTCGGCGCTCCGCGACCCCGCCGGCTTCGTCGCGACTCACCCGCCCGGCTACTAAGTTTCGGCAGCTTTGGACGGTCCGGGCGCGGTCCGTCTCGTATCCTCCGCGGCAATGGCCGAGACCGGGACATTCCGGGTCAAGCGTGGGCTCGCCGAGATGCTCAAGGGCGGGGTGATCATGGACGTGACCACGGCCGAGCAGGCGCGGATCGCCGAGGAGACCGGGGCGGTCGCGGTGATGGCGCTCGAGCGCGTGCCCGCCGACATTCGCGCCGAGGGCGGAGTCGCGCGGATGGCAAACCCGCGCGTGATCAAGGAGATCCAGGACGTGGTGACAGTCCCGGTGATGGCCAAGGCGCGGATCGGCCACTTCGCCGAGGCGCAGGTCCTCGAGGCGCTCGAGGTCGACTACATCGACGAGTCCGAGGTGCTGACCCCCGCCGACGAGTCCAACCACATCAACAAGCACGACTTCGAGGTCCCGTTCGTCTGCGGCGCCACCAACCTCGGCGAGGCGCTGCGGCGGATCGCCGAGGGGGCGGCGATGATCCGCTCCAAGGGCGAGGCCGGCACGGGCAACATCGTCGAGGCGGTCCGCCACCTGCGCGAGATCGTCGGCGGCATCAAGTGGCTCGGCACGCTCGGCGCCGAGCAGCTGCCGAGCGCGGCGAAGGAGCTCGGCGCGCCGCTTGCCGTGGTCGAGGAGGTCGCCGCCGCGGGCCGGCTGCCGGTGCCCATGTTCTGCGCCGGCGGCATTGCCACTCCCGCCGACGCGGCGCTGACGATGCAGCTCGGCGCCGAGGGCAACTTCGTCGGCTCCGGCATCTTCAAGTCCGAGGA